>DUTZ01000197.1 GCA_012841845.1 Actinomycetales bacterium
CCGGATCGGCGGCCCCTGTGGGGGTCGCGGACGCAGCGGCGGAGTCGCCGATTTCGGGGGTCAGACGTCGAGGAAGCGGACGTCGCGGGCGTTGCGGGTGATGAAGTTGCGGCGCGCGTCCACGTCCTCGCCCATGAGGATCGAGAACAGCTCGTCGGCGGCGGCCGCGTCCTCGAGCGTCACCTGCCGGAGCGTGCGGACCGTCGGGTCCATGGTGGTCTCCCACAGCTCCTTGGGGTTCATCTCGCCGAGGCCCTTGTAGCGCTGGATGCCGTCGTCGACGTTGATCTTGCGCTTGTTCTCCAGGCCGATCTTGAGCAGCTCGTCACGCTCGCGGTCCGAGTACGCGAAGTCCGGCTCGCCCTTGCCCCACTTGAGCTTGTAGAGCGGCGGCTGCGCCAGGTAGACGTAGCCGTTCTCCACCAGCGGCTTCATGAACCGGAACAGGAGCGTGAGCAGCAGGGTCGAGATGTGCTGGCCGTCCACGTCGGCGTCGGCCATGAGCACGATCTTGTGGTAGCGCAGCTTGGAGACGTCGAACTCCTCGTGGATGCCGGTGCCCAGGGCCGTGATGATGGCCTGGACCTCGGCGTTCTTGAGGACCTTGTCGATGCGCGACTTCTCGACGTTGATGATCTTGCCGCGCAGCGGCAGGATCGCCTGGAACATCGAGTCGCGGCCCGACTTGGCCGAGCCGCCGGCGGAGTCGCCCTCCACGATGTACAGCTCGGACTTGGCGGGGTCGTTGGACCGGCAGTCGGCGAGCTTGCCCGGCAGGCCACCGATGTCCGTGGCGGACTTGCGGCGCACCATCTCGCGCGCCTTGCGGGCGGCCACCCGCGCCTGGCTCGAGGCGATCGCCTTGTTGACGATGGTCTTGGCCTCGGCCGGGTTGGCCTCGAACCAGTGGCCGACGTGGTCGGTGACCTGCCGCTGGACGAAGCCCTTGACCTCGGTGTTGCCGAGCTTGGTCTTGGTCTGGCCCTCGAACTGCGGGTCGGCGATCTTCGCCGAGATCACGGCGGCGAGGCCCTCGCGGATGTCGTCGCCCGTGAGGTTGGGGTCCTTCTCCTTGAGCAGCTTCTTGTCGCGCGCGTACTTGTTGACCAGGGAGGTCAGCGCCGCGCGGAAGCCCTCCTCGTGGGTGCCGCCCTCGTGGGTGTTGATCGTGTTGGCGAAGGTGTGGACGGACTCCGAGTAGCCGGAGTTCCACTGCATCGCGACCTCGACCTCGTGGCCGGTGCCCTTGCCGTCGAAGTACAGGATCGTGGGGTGGATGGCGGTCTTGGACTTGTTGATCGCCGTGACGTAGTCCTTGAGCCCCTCCGGGTAGTGGAAGGTGCGCTTGCGCTCGCGGACGGGCGCCGCCGGGGCGGCCTCGGTCTCGCCGGCCCCCTCGGCGAAGGTGGCCTCGGCGTCGACCGCGTGCTCGTGGTCCGAGCCCTCGTCGGAGCCGGGTGCGGCATCGGAACCACCGGCGCCCTCGCTGTCCGCGATCGCCTCGAGCTCGGCGGCCTCCTCCGCCGCCGGGCGGCGGTCGGTGAGCGTGATGGTGAGGCCCTTGTTGAGGAACGCCATCTCCTGCAGGCGGCGCGCCACCACGTCGAAGTCGTACTCGACGGTCTCGAAGATCTCCGGATCCGCCCAGAAGCGGACCTTGGTGCCGGTGCCCTCGGCCGGGCCGGCGTCGACGAGCTCCGCGGGGACGGCGCGGTCGAAGTCCTGCTTCCACAGGCGGCCGTCCCGCTTGATCTCCACCTCGACCCGCGTCGACAGGGCGTTGACCACCGAGATGCCGACGCCGTGGAGGCCGCCGGACACGGCGTAGGAGTCCGAGTCGAACTTGCCGCCCGCGTGGAGCTGGGTCATGACGACCTGCACCGTGGGCATGCCCTGCTCGTGCATCTCCACCGGGATGCCGCGGCCGTCGTCGATCACCTCGATGCCGCCGTCCTCCAGCATCGTCACCTTGACGCCGGTGGCGTGGCCGGCCATCGCCTCGTCGACCGAGTTGTCGACGACCTCCCAGATCAGGTGGTGCAGGCCGCGCGGGCCGGTGGAGCCGATGTACATGCCCGGACGCATCCGGACGGCCTCGAGCCCCTCGAGGACGGTGATGGAGGACGCACCGTAGTCCTTCTTCTTGCTGGCCTTGCTCTTGCCGGCGTCCGCCACGTGCGAACTCCTCGCGTCTCGGGGATCTGGGACCCGGCCAGTCTACCTGCGGCGACGGCTCGGAGCGGCCTCCGCCTCGCGGTGGCGCCCGATCAGCCGTAGGTGTCCCGCGGCCCGCGGCCGCGCACGTGGAGCGGCCCCTTGCGCCAGCTCGGCCCGGCCGGCCCCTCGATCCGCAGTCGACGCACACGGTTCGGCCCCATGGCGGCGGCGATCCGGCGGAGGATGTCCGCCGACATGAGCCGCAGCTGGGTGGCCCACGCGGTGCTCGAGGCCCGGATGTGGAGCACGCCGTCCTCGAGCCGTTCCGGCGTGGCGTGCGCGGCCACGTCCTCGCCGACGATCGTGCCCCACTGCGCGAAGAGCCGGCCGGTCGTGACGTTGTCGTCCCAGCCCCGGCGCTTGGCGACCTGCCCCATGAGCCGCCCGAGCGGCTGCGGATCCCAGGGGTCGGCACCGGCCCCGGTCCAGCCCCGCTTGCGCAGCCGCCCGCCGGTGCCCACCGGCCGGGAGCGTCCCCGGCCCACCTGCTTGCCCTCGGCGCGGGCGCGGGCGCGCGCCTCCTCGAGCGCCTGCCGCGCGATGTCATAACCGCGTTGCGGCTGGCCGGACGGTGTTACGGGCCCCTGTCCCGGCGTGTCTGTCACGGCTGTTCCTCCTCGGCGGCGCGGTCCGGGTCCGGCTCGGCCCGGCCGGTCGTGGCGGCGTCGTCACCGGCTCGTGACGCCGTGATGCCCGACTGCCGATCGGCGCCCTCCCCCGTCATGACGACGTCGTGACGCACTCCCCGGAGCGCGTCGGGCACGTCCTCGCCGACGGCCGCGGTGACGAGCACCTGCTCCACGCCGGAGGCCACCTCGGCGAGCGCGGCGCGCCGGTGGCGGTCGAGTTCGGCGAACACGTCGTCCAGCAGGAGCACCGGTTCGAGGCCGTCGGCGCGGAACAGCTCGAGCGAGCCGAGGCGCAGCGCGAGCGCGAACGACCACGTCTCGCCGTGGCTCGCGAAACCCTTGGCGGGTTCGTCGCCGAGGGTCAGCGTGAGGTCGTCCCGGTGCGGCCCGACCAGGGAGAGGCCCCGGTCGATCTCGTCCTCCCGCCGGCGGGCGAGTTCCGCGAGCAGCAGGGCCTCGACCAGCCCGGGGTCGGCGAGTTCGGCCTCGGGCGGCGGGTCGGCGACGCGGAACACGTAGGCGAGGTCCGCGGGGCGGGACTCCGGCGCGAGGTGGTGGTAGGCCTCGACGACGAGGGGGCGCAGGTCCGACAGGAGTGCCACCCGCCCCGCGACGATCCGGGCCCCGTGCTGCGCGAGCCGGCCGTCCCACACGTCGAGCGTGTCCAGCGCGGCCCGCGCCTCCTCGCCCCGGCCGCGCCGCAGCGCGCCGGAGGCCGACTTGAGCAGCGCCGACCGCTGGCGCAGGACCGAGGTGTAGGCCGTGAGGTCCGCGCCGTGAGCGGGACGGCGCTGGATCTGCAGGTCGTCGAGCAGGCGTCGACGCTCGCCGGGTTCTCCGCGGACGAGCGCCAGGTCCTCGGGGGCGAAGAGCACCGACTGCACCACGCCGAGGATGTCGGACTGGCGGCGGCACGGAGAAGTGTTGAGCCGGGCCCGGTTGGCCTTGCCCGCGTTGAGCGCGAGTTCCACGGTGAGCTCGCGGCCGGCGTTGTGGGCCAGTGCGCCCACGAGCGCGGTCTCGGCCCCGGTGCGGATCATGGGCGCGTCCTGCGCGACCCGGTGCGAGCCGAGCGTCGCGAGCAGGCCGATCGCCTCGAGGACGTTGGTCTTTCCGTGTCCGTTGCGCCCCACGAGGGTGGTGACCCCGGGCGCGAGCTCCAGTTCCAGCAGGGGCCAGGACCGGAAATCGAGGAGCCGCAGGTGACGCAGGTGCATTCGTGCCGGATCAGCCCGGCAGGCGCACGGGCATGAGCAGATAGGTGTGATCGGACTCCACCGGCGCCAGGGTCCCGTCCTCGGCCGGCGTGGGCAGGGCCTCCGGCGCGGGCCGGAGCACGGCGGGGCGGCTGGGCTGGGTGAACCCGAACGCCACGCGCGGGGAGTGGATGCTCGACAGGCCGTCGAGCAGGTAACCGGGGTTGAAGGCGATCGTGAGGTCCTCGCCCACGAACTCCACGGGGAGGGTCTCGTTGGCCTGGGCCGCGTCGTCCCCACCGGCCGAGAGCGCGAGCTCGCCGTCGGAGAACGCGAGGCGCACCTGGACGCCGCGGTCCGCGACCAGCGCGACGCGCTTGATGGCCTGGACCAGCGAGTCGACCTCGACCACGGCCATCGACGTGTGCTGCGGCGGCAGGAGCTGGCGGACCTTGGGGAACTCCGCGTCGAGCAGCCGCGTGGTGGTGCGCTGCCCGGACACGAGCACGCCGAGGATGCCCTCGGCCCCGACCTCCGAGCCGGCGCCGAGGCTGAGATCGACGCGGCCGCCGTGGCCGGAGGAGCGGCTCACCTCGGAGAGCGCCTTGGCCGGGACCAGCACCTCGACGGCGACGTCCTCGCGCGCAGGCTCCCAGTCGAACTCGCGGATGGCCAGGCGGAAGCGGTCGGTGGCGATGAGCGTGACCCGCGGGCCCTCGATCTCCATGCGGATGCCGGTGAGCATCGGCAGCGTGTCGTCCTTGCCGGCGGCCACGGCGACCTGCGCCACGGCCTCGGAGAACGCGTCGACCGCGGCGGTGCCGGTGGTCCCGGGCATGGTCGGAAGCTGCGGGTAGTCCTCGACCGGCATGGTCGGCAGGGTGAACTTGGCCGAGCCGCACGTGATGTGCATCTTCTGCGCGGTGACGCTCACCTCGACGGGCCGGTCCGGCAGCGCGCGGGCGATGTCGGCGAGCAGCCGGCCGGAGACCAGGGTCGTGCCCGGCTCGGACACCTCGGCGGGGACGGAGACCTGGGCCGAGGTCTCGTAGTCGAATCCCGAGATCGTCAGGCCGGAGTCGGCCTCGAGCAGGACGCCGCCGAGGATCGGCACCGACGGCCGCGAGGGCAGCGTGCGGGCCACCCAGGCCACGGAGTCGGCGAAGTCCTCGCGGGTGACGCGGAACGTCGGATCCGTGATCTCCATCGGTGACCTCTTTCAGGCGGGCGGGTACCGGGCTCGGTACCTGGACGGGTGGTCTGATGACGGCTGTCGTGTCAGGACGCGCGCCGGCGTGCGGCGGGTGTCCTCACGAGAGTAACGGTTCGGTCGGACTCCCGGGACACGGACTCCGGTAACCCGGTCAAGCGGACTCGCCGCTCCACATCCCTACTTCTTACAAGAACTCTCAAGAGAGAAAAGAAGTAGTAGTAGGTCCTGTGAAATTGTGAGCCGACGCCTGTCGGTGCTGGTCCGCGCTCATTTCCTGATGTGGACGCCGCTGAGGGATCCTGTGGGCCGCGGGTGGGGACCGGGGGAATGACACAACCGTGTCCACCGTCGGTCCACCGTTCGTCCACAGGATTCCACAGAGTTGTCCACACCTGTGAAGGGTGTGACGAACGGTGTGAACGGGATCACAGTTGCGTTGCGGTCGGGTCGCAAAAGAAAGACGGCCCGCGCGTGCGCGGGCCGTGGGGTGGGGTCACAGGGACCGCGAGCGTTCCTTGATCCGGGCGGTGAGCTCCTGGATCTGGTCGTACGTCCGGCGGTCGTCCTTGATCTCCTTGAGGATCTTCTTCTGGGCGTACATGACCGTGGTGTGGTCCTTGCCGCCGAAGGTGACGCCGATCTTGGGCAGGGAGAGGTCCGTGAGCTCGCGACAGAGGTACATCGCGATCTGGCGGGCGCGGGAGAGCGACCGGGTCTTGGACGTCCCGCACAGCTCGTCGATGCTCGTGGCGAAGAACTCGGCCGTGACCGCCATGATCGTGGCGGCGGAGATCTGCAGCGAGTCGTCGTCGGAGACCACGTCCCGCAGTACCACCTCGGCGAGCGGGACGTCGATCTCGTGCCCGTTGAGCGAGGCGAACGCCACCACGCGGATGAGCGCGCCCTCGAGCTCGCGGATGTTGCGCTGCACGCGCGTCGCGATGAGCTCGAGCACCTCGCGGGGCACCACGTAGCCCTCGGACTTGGCCTTCTTGTCGAGGATCGCGATGCGCGTCTCGAGCTCCGGCGGCTGGATGTCCGTGATCAGTCCCCACTCGAACCGCGTGCGCAGGCGCTCCTCGAGGGGCTGCAGCTGCTTGGGCGGCCGGTCGGAGGAGATGACGATCTGCTTCTGCGCGTTGTGGATCGTGTTGAAGGTGTGGAAGAACTCCTCCTGCACCTGCTCCTTGCCGATGAGGAACTGGATGTCGTCCACCAGCAGGATGTCCGCCTCGCGGTACCGCTTCTTGAACAGGTTCTGGCGGCCGTCGCGGACGGAGTTGATGAAGTCGTTGGTGAACTCCTCGGTGGAGACGTACTTGACCTTCTGGTCCGCGTACATCCGGAGCGAGTAGTGCCCGATCGCGTGGAGCAGGTGGGTCTTGCCGAGCCCGGATTCGCCCCAGATGAACAG
This sequence comes from Actinomycetales bacterium, assembly GCA_012841845.1. Lineage (GTDB taxonomy): Bacteria > Actinomycetota > Actinomycetes > Mycobacteriales > Mycobacteriaceae > Dietzia. The sequence continues at coordinate 6,670 of DUTZ01000197.1, forward strand.
TGGGTTGTAGGCGCGGGCCGGCGCCTCGGCCACCGCGAGCGCGGCGGCGCGGGCGAAGCGGTTGGAGTTGCCCTGGACGAACCCGCTGAACGTGTAGCGCTCGTTGAGCCCGGGGGCCGTGGCCGCGGAGAGCGCCTCGTCGCGGTCGGTTCCGCGCAGCAGCCGCTCGGCGGCGAGCTGCTCCTCGGTCATCCGCGGGGGACGCGGCGTGGCGGGCTCGGCGTCCTGATCCGGATCGGGCCGGTGGATCTGCGCACCGTCCACGCGGGGGTGCTCCTCGCCGTCGACCCGGTCGGTGTCGTCCGACGGCCCGCCGGCGAGCGAGGTGTCGACCTTGACCGCGAGGTCCACGGGCTCGCCGAGCTGGGAGCTCAGCGCACGCGTGATGGGTCCGCGCAGGACGGACTCGATGTTGTCGCGGGCGAACGCCGACGGCGCCGCGAGCATCGCGAACCCGTTGACCACGGCGATGGGCTGGACCAGCCGCAACCAGGCCTGCTGCTGCCGGGTGAGGACGGGATTGTCGTCGTCCGCCCGGGAGGGGTCGGTGAGCGAGTCGAGGACGGAACCCCACACGTGTTCGAGGTCGGGAGACACGGCGGGGGGTCTCCTCTCGTCGGACGATCACGCGGCACGGGCGCCGCGGTGCCCGGTGGGGCGGGCACCACACTCTATCCACAGGCTCGTCACCCGGTCCACCACGGTATCCACACACTTGTCCACAGGTGTGGATGCGTGACCCCCACCCGGGTCCGGGTGGTGGTGCGAGCTGTGTAGTCCTCGGTAGACGGGCACGTGCGACGGCCCGGTCACGAGCCGATGATGGAAGACGGTAACAACAGCGTGAACGCACGGGCAACCCTCAAGATCAACTGGAGGGCGGTTGTCAAGGATCCGCGCCGGGCGCGTGTCGCGGTGGCCTGCGAACTGGTGCCGTTGTGACCGGTGAGACGGCACGGTTTGGTCGAGAGCAGCGGGTACGCGTAATCTTGAACAGTCTGTCGTGCGCCCGTGAGGCGTGCGGCGCGTCGTGGTGCCGCCCGGGTGCGGAACCCGGCGACGTCGGAACTCGAACGGGCGCCCCGCCGGCGCCGACATCACGTAGAGGAGCCAGCCATGGCCAAGGGTAAGCGGACCTACCAGCCCAACAACCGTCGTCGTGCCAAGGTGCACGGCTTCCGCCTGCGCATGCGGACCCGCGCCGGCCGCGGCATCGTCGCCGCGCGTCGCCGTAAGGGCCGCTCCTCGCTGACGGCCTGATCCGGGCCGGGGTGGCGGGTGCTTCCCGGTTCGCACCGGCTCCACCGCTCCGCTGACTTCGCGGCGGTGGTGCGCCGGGGTGCCAGGAAGGGCCGCCGCACCATGGTCGTACACGCCCACGTGGACTCCTCGGACGTCCGCGTGGGCGGTCCGCGTTTCGGGCTGGTCGTGAGCAAGGCCGTGGGGGACTCCGTCACCCGGCACCGCGTCAGCCGCCGGCTCCGCCACGTGGCCGCCGGGCTCCTCGACCAGGTGGAACCGGATCTCATGGTGGTCATCCGCGCCACCCCCGCGGCCGTCTCGGCCTCGCGCGGGGAACTGGAGCGGGATCTGCGTTCGGGGCTGGCCGCGGTCCGGTCCCGGCTGCGGGAGGAGGCGTCGTGACCGAGGATCGACCGGGACCCATCGCCCGCGTCCTGCTGTGGATGCTGGACTTCTACCAGAAGGGCATCTCGCCGCTCACCCCGCCGAGCTGCCGCTTCGAGCCCACGTGCAGCGCGTACGCCGTCGGTGCCGTCCGGGCGCACGGCGCGTGGCGCGGGACCTGGCTCGCGGTGTGGCGTCTGCTCCGGTGCGGTCCGTGGACGCGCGGCGGCTGGGACCCCGTCCCGGAGCCGCGTGCCCGCTCGGTCCCCGTCCCCGCGCCCCCCTCGGAGGACTCCCCCACGGAGGACCCGCCCGCGACCGACCCGACCGACCGACTCTAGGACCCACCACCCATGTCGTTCATCACCGATCCCCTGGTCTACTACCCGATCTCCGGGATCCTCTGGTTCTGGCACAAGATCTTCGCGTTCCTCGGCGGCCTGCTGCCCTGGGTCCAGTCCCCGGACTCCAGCGGCGTGATCTGGGCGCTCTCGGTGATCTTCCTCGTGGTGACGCTGCGCGTCATCCTGTTCTGGCCGGCGGCCAAGCAGATCCGGTTCTCCCGCAAGATGCAGGAGATGCAGCCCAAGATGAAGGCGCTGCAGAAGCGGTACAAGAACGACCGCGAGAAGCTCGCGATGGAGACCCGCAAGCTGCAGAAGCAGGAGGGCTTCAACCCGGTCCTCGGCTGCCTGCCGATGTTCATCCAGATCCCGGTGTTCCTCGGCCTGTTCCACGTGCTGCGGTCGTTCAACCGCATGGGCGAGGCGTTCGGCCAGCTCGGCATGACGGCCGAGGAGACCCGGAACACGGGCAACTACGTGTTCAACGCCGACGAGGTGCAGAGCTTCCTCGACGCGCGCCTGTTCGGGGCGCCGCTCTCGTCCTTCATCTCGCAGGCGGAGGAGCAGTTCCAGGCCTTCGTCGAGCCCGGGATGGCGATCGACTTCGAGCGCTGGCACATCTGGGTGGTCGCGATCCCGCTCATGATCATCTCCGCCGTCACCACCCACCTCAACGCGCGGATCTCCCTGTCGCGGCAGTCGGCCGAGGCGGCCGCCAACCCGCAGGCCAAGATCATGAACCAGCTCATGCTGTGGGCCTTCCCCATCGGCATCCTGGTCACCGGTGCGTTCTGGCCCCTGGCGATCCTCGTCTACATGGTCACCAACAACCTCTGGACGCTCGGGCAGCAGTACTTCCTGTTCGAGCAGATGGCCAAGGAGGACAACGAGGCGGCGCTGGAGCGCCGCGCCTACCAGGAGTCGCTGGCGCCCAAGGTCGGCGTCAAGCCGGTCAACCCCAAGAAGGGCCGCGGCACCGGTGCCCGGGGGGCGGTGGCGGTGGCCCCGGCCACCGAGGGCGCGGTGTCCGAGGGCGCCGACGACGAGGTCGCCCCGTCGACGGCGGAGGGCCGACCGGGCGGGAGCCCGGAGACGACCGGCGAGCCGTCGGCACGGGGCGGGCGCCGCAAGCGCAACCGCCCGAAGAACGGGAAGGCCGC
>DUTZ01000198.1 GCA_012841845.1 Actinomycetales bacterium
CGTCGCCGGCGCGCTCGTCGCCGCGCCGACCGCCGCCGCGACCGATCCGACCACGCGCCCGCAGCAGCCGGTGACCTACACGATGGAGGCGGGCGGGGGCTGACGCGCCTACGCTGGGGGCCGTGACCGAGCGCAAGCCCGCGGGCGTGCCGTTCGAGACGTGGGTCGAGCGGCAGATCCGGCTCGCCCAGGAGGCCGGCGCGTTCGACGACCTGCCCGGCTACGGCAAGCCGATCCCCGATCACGGCGACGACCCGGACTGGTGGCTGCGCTCGTACCTCGACCGCGAGGGACTCTCCGCCGAGGCGCTGCTGCCCGAGTCGCTGCAGTTGCGGCGCGAGATCGAGCGCCTGCCCGCCGCGGTGGACGCCGCGCACGACGAGGCCGAGGTGCGCGAGCTCGTCCGCGCGCTCAACGTGCGGATCGCAGAGTGGATCCGGCTGCCGAGCGGGCCGATGCTCCCGATCCACACCGTCGACGTCGGGGAGATGGTCGAGCGGTGGCGCGCGGGACGGCCCGCGGCGTCCGGCGGCGACGGCACGCCCTCGCCGTCGTCGCTCTCCACCCCGCCCCGGGCCCTACGCCGGGCCTCCCATCGGGCCCCTCGACGGCGCGACGGGATCCTGGCACGCCTCCGGCGGGTCCTGTCGCGCTGACCGGGTCCGGTCACGCCAGGATTCCGGTGCCCTCCCGCAGCAGCTCGTGCAGGCGCGCCTGCGAGGCCCCGGGCTCGTCCACCCAGATCCGGTACGCGGCCAGCGCGATGCCGAGCGCGGCATGGGCGACGGCGTCCGGGACGAGGTCGCGCTCGCTCTCGCCGCGGCGGCGGGCCACGAACTCGGCGACCGCGCCGCGCCAGTCCGCGTACATCAGCGTGGAGTGCGCCTGCAGCTCGTCCACGCTGAGCAGCAGGCGCATGCGGCCGCGGTGCACCTCGGTCTCCGAGTCGGGGAAGGTGTTGAAGGCGACGAGCGCGTCGGCCAGCGCCTCGCGCAGCGGTGTCGCGGCCGGGATCGCGGCGAGGTACCGGCGCATGCCGTCGATCTGGTCGTCGAACTCGCCCCACGCGATCGCGGCCTTGCCGGGGAAGTAGCGGAACAACGTGCGCCGCGAGATCCGGGCCGCCGCGGCGATCTGGTCGACGCTCGTGTCCTCGTACCCGTGCTCGGAGAACAGCGCGAGCGCCACGGAGACGATCGAGGTCCGCGACGTGGCCGGGCGACGGCCCGGTACGCCGCCCCCGGCGATCTGCGCGACACCCATGGACCCCAGCGTAAGGCAGGGGTAGGGTGCACATGGCACCAAGTGCCAATATGATGCAGGTCTCACCGCGACAGCGGTGGGGCACTCCCCATGGGCGCCGACGAGAGGAATCGCTATGGAGAACACGCAGAACACCGAGGTCGTGCTGGAGGAGGCCCTCATCGAGGAGGTCTCCATCGACGGCATGTGCGGGGTCTACTGATATGACCTCCGCAGCAGCGCCGGCCGGAGCCGGAGACGAGCGGGCGGACACCGGGGCGACCGGGTCCGCCCCGTTCGACCTCGACTCCGGCTGGCGCCTGCACCCCGGAGTGGCCCTGCGCCCCGAGCCGTTCGGGGCGCTGCTCTACCACTTCCACACCCGCAAGCTCAGCTTTCTCAAGTCGCCGACCATCGTCGAGGTGGTCCGGACGCTCGCCGAGCACCCCACGGCCCGCGCCGCATGCGCCGCGGCCGGGGTGTCGATCGACGACCCGCACACGGCGCGCCTGTACCTGCACGCCCTCGGCCAGCTGGCGGACAGCCGGATGATCGAGCCCCGCGAGGGAGAGGACCCCACCTCATGACCAGCACGCTCCAGCCCCCCGCCACCCCGGCGCCCGTCGGCCGCCTCGTCGACCAGTTCGAGCGCGGGCTCGACGCGCCCATCTGCCTGACCTGGGAGCTCACCTACGCCTGCAACCTCGCCTGCGTGCACTGCCTGAGCTCGTCCGGCAGGCGCGACCCGCGCGAGCTGAGCACCGAGCAGTGCAAGGCGATCATCGACGAGCTGCAGAAGATGCAGGTCTTCTACGTGAACATCGGCGGCGGCGAGCCCACCGTGCGCCCGGACTTCTGGGAACTCGTGGACTACGCCACGAGCCACCAGGTGGGCGTCAAGTTCTCCACCAACGGCGTCCGGATCGACGAGCAGGTGGCGCAGCGCCTCGCCGCGAGCGACTACGTGGACGTGCAGATCTCCCTCGACGGCGCGACGGCCGAGGTCAACGACGCCGTCCGTGGCCCGGGTTCGTTCGACATGGCCGTGCGCGCGCTGGAGAACCTCAAGAACGCGGGGTTCACCGACGCCAAGATCTCGGTCGTGGTGACCCGCGAGAACGTCTCACAGCTCGACGAGTTCAAGGCCCTGGCCGACCGCTACGACGCCACCCTGCGCATCACCCGCCTGCGCCCGTCCGGCCGTGGCGCCGACGTGTGGGACGACCTGCACCCGCTGCCCGAGCAGCAGAAGGAGCTCTACGACTGGCTCGTGGCGCACGGCGAGAACGTGCTCACCGGCGACTCGTTCTTCCACCTCTCGGCCTTCGGCGAGGGGCAGGGCAGCCTGCCCGGCCTCAACCTCTGCGGCGCGGGCCGCGTGGTGTGCCTCATCGACCCGATCGGCGACGTCTACGCCTGCCCGTTCGCCATCCACGAGCAGTTCCTCGCCGGCAACGTCGCCACCGACGGCGGCTTCGAGTCCGTGTGGCAGACCTCCGAGCTGTTCCGCGAACTCCGCGAGCCACAGTCGGCCGGCGCCTGCGCCTCGTGCAACCACTACGACGCCTGTCGAGGCGGCTGCATGGCGGCCAAGTTCTTCACCGGCCTGCCCATGGACGGGCCCGACCCCGAGTGCGTCCAGGGGTACGGCGAGGGCCTACTCGCCGCCGAGCGGAGCATCCCCTCGCCGTCACAGGACCATTCCCGCCCCAAGGGCCTCGCCGCCCGCAAGCAGCCCACCGGCCCCGTGCCGCTGACGCTCGTGACCACCCCGCCGCGCCGGCCCACCAGCCTGTGCGACGAGTCCCCGATCTGACACCCCAGAGGAGACCCATGTCCCGCCTGACCAAGCTCGCCGAGGCCAACCCCTGGCGGCAGAACCCGTGGTTCGAGTCCGTGGCCGAGGCCCAGCGCCGTGCGCAGAAGCGCCTGCCCAAGAGCGTCTACATGGCGCTCGTTGCCGGTAGCGAGGCCGGCGTGACGATCGACGACAACACGGCCGCGTTCTCCGAACTGCAGCCCAAGCCGCACGTCATCGGCGCCAAGGCCGACCGCACCATGGAGACCACCGTGATGGGCCAGCCCATCAGCATGCCGGTGATGATCTCGCCGACCGGCGTCCAGGCCGTGACCCCCGACGGCGAGGTGGACGTGGCCCGCGCGGCCGCCGCCCGCGGCACCGCCATGGGTCTGTCGAGCTTCGCCTCCAAGCCCATCGAGGAGGTCGTCGCGGCCAACCCGCAGACCTTCTTCCAGGTGTACTGGCTGGGCGGCAAGGAGAAGGTCCTCGAGCGGCTCGAGCGCGCCAAGGCCGCCGGCGCGTGCGGCGTCATCCTCACCACCGACTGGTCCTTCTCCATGGGCCGCGACTGGGGTAGCCCGGAGATCCCGGAGAAGCTCGACGTCAAGTCCATGGTCAAGCTCGCCCCCGAGATCGCGGTGCGGCCCAAGTGGGCGATGCAGTGGGCGAAGGACGTCGTGGAGAACAAGCGCTTCCCCGACCTCACCACCCCGAACCTCGTGGGCCAGGGCGAGCTCGGCCCCACGTTCTTCGGTGCCTACGGCGAGTGGATGGGCACCCCGCCCGCGACGTGGGACGACATCGCCTGGGTGGTCCAGAACTACGACGGCCCGGTCATGCTCAAGGGCATCACCCGGGTCGATGACGCCCGGAAGGCCGTCGACGCCGGCGTCGCCGCCATCTCCGTGTCCAACCACGGCGGCAACAACCTCGACGCCACCCCGGCCTCGATCCGCTGCCTCGCGCCGATCGTCGATGCGGTGGGCGACCGGGTCGAGGTGCTCATGGACGGCGGCGTGCGCCGCGGCTCCGACGTGGCCAAGGCGCTCGCGCTGGGCGCCCGCGCCGTGATGATCGGTCGCGCCTACCTGTGGGGCCTGGGCGCCAACGGCCAGGCCGGCGTGGAGAACGTGCTCGACGTGCTGCGCTCGGGCCTGGACTCGAGCCTCATCGGCCTGAGCAAGTCGTCGATCGCCGAGTTGAACCGCGACGACTACGTGATCCCCGACGACTTCATGCGCCACCTCGGCGCCTGACCCGTACACCAGTAGAGAAAGAGGATCCCCACATCATGGGAGATTTCGACGGCAAGGTCGTCTACATCACCGGCGTCGCCCGCGGCCAGGGCCGTAAGCACGCCATCCGGTTCGCCCGCGAGGGCGCCAGGATCATCGGCATGGACCTGTGCGCCGCGCCGTCGGAGTACGTCAAGTACCCCACGACCACCGAGGACGACCTCGCGCAGACCATCGAGAAGGTCGAGGCCGAGGGCGGCGAGATTCTCGCCGAGATCGGCGACGTGCGCGACCTGGCGTTCCAGCAGGACCTCGTGTCCCGCGGCGTCGAGCGCTTCGGCGGCCGGCTCGACGTGGTGGTCGCCAACGCCGGCATCTGCAACTGGGGCAAGGTCTGGGAGATCGACGAGCAGCAGTGGCAGGACACGCTCGACATCAACCTCACCGGCTACTGGAAGACCCTCAAGGCCACGATCCCGCACATGCTCGAGGCCGGTAACGGCGGCTCGATCCTCCTCGTGAGCTCGGTGGCGGGCCTCAAGGCCATGCCGGTGCAGGCCCCGTACTCGGCGAGCAAGCACGGCGTGGTGGGCCTGGCGCAGACCGCGGCCAAGGAGCTCGGCGAGCACAACATCCGCGTCAACACCATCCACCCCTACGGCGTCCTCACGCCGATGGGCGGCGAGGACCCGGACGCGCTCGAGGTGTTCAACACCATGCCCCAGTTCCTGCCGCACTTCACGCCGATCCTCGGCATGGGCATGGCCAAGACGGACGACATCTCGGACTCGGTGCTCTTCCTGGCCTCCGACGCCGCGCGCACGATCACGGCGTCGACGTTCCAGGTGGACATGGGCGCGATCCGCGTCTGACCGACCCGGATACCCAGGGGGCAGCAGTGTCCGACGCCGGCCCGCTGGCCGTCCTGCCGCTCGGGGCGACCGAGCAGCACGGCCCGCACCTGCCGACGGCGACCGACACCCTCCTCGCGGCGGCGGCCGCACGCACCCTCGCGGGGGAGCGTGCGGCCGCCGTCCTGCTCCCGGCCTGGGAGTACGGCGCCAGCGGCGAGCACCAGTCCTTCCCCGGCACCGTCTCGATCGGCACCGACGCCCTCGCCGGGGCGCTGCTCGAGCTCGCCCGATCCGCGGGGGAGTGGGCGGGCCGGCTGCTCGTGGTCAACGGCCACGGCGGCAACGTCGAGGCGCTGCGGCGGGCC
>DUTZ01000004.1 GCA_012841845.1 Actinomycetales bacterium
CGCCCCGCAGCGGCCGCTGTCCGAACTCCGGCCGGACGTGGAGATCGTCGACGCCGCCAAGATCCCGTACGGGCGCGCGATGGCGCAGGAGGCGATCAACGAGGTCCTGGTGGACCGGGCCCGGCAGGGCAAGTTCGTCGTCCGCCTCAAGGGCGGCGACTCGTTCCTCTACGGGCGTGGATACGAGGAGGCGGTCGCGTGCGCGGAGGCCGGTATCCCGTGCACGGTCGTCCCCGGTGTGACGAGCGCGTTCTCCGTCCCCGCCCTGGCCGGGATCCCCGTCACCCACCGAGGGATGAACCACGAGGTCACGGTGGTCTCCGGCCACGTTCCGCCGGGCCATCCCGACTCGCTCGTGGACTGGGACGCGCTGGCGCGGCTACGCGGGACGATCGTCGTGCTCATGGGGGTCAGGAACACCCCCGCGATCGCCGAGGCGCTGGTGGCGGCCGGCCGCTCCGGCGAGACCCCGGCCGCGGTGATCGTCGACGGCAGCCTCGACGGCCAGACCAGCCATCGCTGCACCCTGGCGACCCTGGCCGGGACGCTGGAGGCGCACGACGTGCGGCCGCCGGCGATCGTCGTGATCGGCGAGGTCGCGGGCCTGCCGGACGCGCTCACGCACGACTGAGTCCGGGCGCCGCCCCCGCCTCCCGCCCCGCCCGGGCAACAGCGCTGATCGCCGCCAACAGCGTTCATGCACGCTGTTGCCCGCGATCATCGCTGTTGGAGCGGGGGAGCGGGACGATCAGGTGCCCGCCCGGCGCCGCGGGACGAGGAACGTGTCCGCGAACGTCGCCGGTTGCTGGTGGCGCAGGCGCGAGGTGTGATCCTTCATGAGGAACCTCGGCGAGCAGACGTTCCGAATCGCCGCGAGTTCGACCTCGACGCCGGGGAGCTCCTCCGCCAGGCGCTCCGCGATCGCCAGGCCCTCCCGGTACCAGGCCACGGGGTCGACGCCGGTCCACTCGGGAATCGCGTAGCCGTACCCGTCGAGCCCGAGTGCGGCGCCGTCGTCGCCCGCGCCGCTCCCGTAGGACGAGAACCCGCGCCGCCAGTCGTCGTTCCACCGCAGGATCCGGGCCTCGAGGTCGGCGGAGAGACCGAGGCTGCGTGGGGTGGAGAAGGCCATGAACCCGTCCCGGAGCCGGGGCGCCTGGTAGTAGGGGAGGCGGCCCGCCCAGAGGCCCCAGGTGACGCCGTACTCGGGCATGAGTCGTAGCCGCGGCGTCTCGTCCGGGTCGGGCTCGTTGCCGGGCATCCGCCAGCCGGTCTCGCGCTCGTAAGCCCCGCGGAGCGGGTGGACGTAGTCGAGCTGCTCGGCGGCGAGTTCGCACAGCACGTACTGCTCCGCGGTGCAGAACACGGCGCTGCCGGGCAGGTGCGCCTCGAGCCGGTCGGCGAGCGCGTGGCCACGGTCGATCCAGGCCGTCTCGTCGACGCCGTCGCGCCACACCGGTTGATCCACCGGGCGGTCACCGAGGTGGAGGAAGGTGTCCTTCCACTCGGCGATCCACGCCTCGATCTCGTCGGCCAGAACCTGCGGGATGTCTAGGTCGGCGGCGACGCCCTGGTCGTATCCGGGGTGGCCGACCGGGAAGAAGGAGTGATGCCCGAAGAGGTAGGGGCGGTAGTCGAGTTTCGGTGACAGGCAGAGCCGGGGTCGCTCCGCCAGCCCGGGCTCCTCTTGGAGCCGCCACGCGGCGCGGCTGCCGTGCGAGGGCAGGACCCGCGGCGCGGCGGAGACAGTGTCCGGGGCGCCGGTCACGGCTCCGTGACCATGGTGAGCACCGTGTCCGACGTGCGCTCGAGAGTGTGCCCGGCCCGGCGGGCCACGCGCAGCAACGCGGCGACGTCGCCCATCTCCGCACGCGAGGTCGCCAGCGTCCGGGCGAGCAGGCCCTTGTGGTGCTTGGAGAAGTGCGAGACGACCTTGCGGGAGCCGTCGGGGTACTCGGTGACGACGTCGACGGTGATCGCCCCCGGCACCGGACCCAACTGGTGGTAGCCACCCGAGCGCAGGTCCACGACCAACTCGTCGGCCCACCCGGCGGTCGCGGCGGTGAGCGCGGGCCGCCACGTGGAGCGCAGCGTCCCGAGCCCGGGCAGCTGCGTGCCGGCGGAGAGCCGGTAGTGGGGGATGGGGTCGGCGGCCGCGAGCAGACCGAACAGCGCCGAGCCGATCCACAGCCGGGACCCGGCGCGCTCCCGGGCGGCCGGCGTGAACGAGCCGGCGTCGAGCGCGTCGTACAGGACACCGGTGTAGCGGCTCAGGGCCGGCGCGGTGGGGGTGGACCACAGGTGCGCGTCGAGCGTGACCTCCTCGGCGAGCTTCTCGCTGATCCCCAGCGCGTCGCGAGCGCCGTCGGGATCGTCGGAACACATCCCGACCAGCGCGTCGGCCACGGTCCGTCGGGTGTCGGTGAGCTCGGGCAGCGAGAGCGCGGCCAGATCGAGCGGGCCTCCGTCGCCGCCGACGGACTTGGTCTCGGAGGGGGACAGGAGGATGCGCACCCGGACCAGGCTACCGAGCGACCACCGGCGCTCAGGGACCGACCGGGAGTGCGGCTAGGCTGGTCCACCGTGATCACCCGTCTGAGCCACCTGTTCCTGCGCACGCTCCGCGACGACCCGGCCGACGCCGAGGTGCTGAGCCACAAGCTGCTCGTCCGCGCCGGCTACGTCCGCCGCGTGGCCCCGGGCGTCTACTCGTGGCTGCCGCTGGGCCTGCGCACGTTGCGCCGCATCGAGCAGGTGGTGCGCGAGGAGATGAACGCCGCCGGCTTCCAGGAGATCAGCCTGCCCGCGCTGCTGCCCCGCGAGCCGTACGAGACCACCAACCGCTGGACCGAGTACGGTCCCGCCCTGTTCCGTCTCAAGGATCGCAAGGGCAACGACATGATGCTCGGGCCCACCCACGAGGAGCTGTTCACGCTCACCGTGCAGGGCGAGTACTCGTCGTACAAGGACCTGCCGGTCACGCTGTACCAGATCCAGACCAAGTACCGCGACGAGGAGCGCCCCCGCGCCGGCATCCTCCGCGGCCGCGAGTTCGTCATGAAAGACTCGTACTCCTTCGACATCGACGACGCCGGGCTCGAGCGCTCCTACCAGGCCCACCGCGAGGCCTACCAGCGGATCTTCGACCGCCTCGGGATCGAGTACGTGATCTGCGCGGCGACCTCCGGAGCGATGGGTGGCTCGGCCTCCGAGGAGTTCCTCGCGGTCTCCGCGGCGGGCGAGGACACCTTCGTCCGTTCGACCGACGGGCAGTACGCGGCGAACGTCGAGGCCGTCACCACCCCGGCCCCGCCCGCGCGCCCGATCGAGGGCCTGCCGGAGGCCGTCGTCCACGACACCCCCGGCGCCTCGACCATCGAGAAGGTCGTGGAGTGGGCGAACGGCGCCGACCTCGGCCGCGAGGTCACGGCCGCCGACACGCTCAAGAACGTCCTGCTCAAGGTGCGCGAGCCCGGCAAGGACTGGGAGCTGCTCGGCGTGGGCGTCCCGGGTGACCGCGAGGTGGACATGAAGCGCGTCGAGGCCGCGCTCGAGCCCGCCGAGGTCGCGGTGCTCGAGGACGCCGACTTCAAGGCCAACCCGTTCCTGGTCAAGGGCTACCTCGGCCCCCGGGCGCTGCTGGCCAACGAGGTCCGCTACCTCGTCGACCCGCGGGTCGTGGAGGGCACCGCCTGGATCACCGGCGCCGACGAGGAGGGCAGGCACGTCGTCGACCTGGTCTGCGGCCGGGACTTCACGCCCGACGGCACGATCGAGGCCGCCGACGTCCGCGAGGGTGACGAGGCGCCGGGCGGCCACGGCACGCTCACGCTGGCCCGCGGCATCGAGATCGGCCACATCTTCCAGCTCGGCCGCAAGTACACCGACGCATTCGGCTTCGACGTCCTCGGCGAGAACGGCAAGCCCGCCCGCGTGACCATGGGCTCCTACGGCATCGGCGTCTCCCGCCTCGTCGCGGTCCTGGCCGAGCAGTTCGCGGACGACAAGGGCCTCGTGTGGCCCGCCGAGGCGGCGCCGGCCGACGTCCACGTGGTGATCGCCAACAAGGACGAGGCCGCCATCGCGGGCGCCGGAACCCTGGTCGAGGCGTTCGACGCCGCCGGGCTCGAGGTGCTCTTCGACGATCGCAAGGCCAGCCCCGGCGTGAAGTTCAAGGACGCCGAGCTCATCGGTGTGCCGTGGGTCGTGGTCGTGGGCCGCGGCTGGTCCGAGGGCACGGTCGAGCTCCGCGAGCGGCGCACCGGCGAGGTCACGCAGGTGCCCGTCGAGGGCGCGGCCGACGAGATCATCCGCCTGGTGCGCGCCGCGCGCTGACCGCGGGCCTGCTGCCGGTCCGCGCGCCGGTCTCAGGCGCGGGGGAAGCCCGGCAACTCCTCGAAGGGGGCGCCGGGGACGAGGGTGCGCCACCGTGCGAGCTGGACGGCGGCGGCGGTGAGCGCGTCCACGCAGAAGCTCCGCCGCTCGCGGGTGTCCGCGGCCGCGATCTCGGCGCGCCAGGCCTCGCAGCAGTCGGACTCGAGGCGGATCGCCAGCAGGACGGGGTCGGTCGGGGTGTCGGGGGCGGTCGCGTAGCCGACGGGCGCGGCGGCTGCCTCGGTCCACAGCTCCTCGGCGGCGTCCCGGCGCACGCGGTGCGCGGTGAGCTCCCGACGTGCGGCGGCGCGGATCGAGGCGTCGGCGCGCGAGAGGACGAGACCGTAGCCGTAGACGGCGGCGTCCTCCGCGGCGAGTCCCTGCGGCGTGCTCACGCGAGCACCACCTCCACGGCGGCGACGCAGGCGGCGGACACCGCGGCCGCGAGCTCGGCCCGGTA
>DUTZ01000199.1 GCA_012841845.1 Actinomycetales bacterium
ACAGTCCGCGCGTGCCGGACAGGTCGGCGTAGCGGTGCCGGGTCAGTCCTGCCGCGTGGATTCGGCGGGACCAGTCGACGTGCTCGCCGCCCCAGCGCCCGAACTCGATGCGCATCCCGCCGACCGCCTCGACGACGGAGCGGTGAGCGTAAAGCATGACGCCTCGCGGGTGTGTCCAGGTGGTGTAGCGCCCATCGTCGGAGATGAGCCGCGACTTGCCCCAGCAGTGCATGAGGTGCGGCTCGGGGTCGTCGGCGTAGCGGGTAAGCGCATCCGGTGAGGTGGGGTGCATGTCGTCGTCGACGAGGAACAGGTGCTCGCAGCCGGCGTCCATGAGTGCGGCGATGCCGCGGTTCTTCGTCGCTGCGACGCCCTCGCCGTTCACGTCGTGGGTGACGACGAGGAGGTCCGGCATGGCGTGCGCCCAGCCAGCGAGGGACTGTGCGAGGACGTCCGGGCGGCGGTGCGTGGAGATGGCGACGCCGATCATGCCGGGGCCTTCACCAGCGCGAACCTCCGCCACCCGGTCGACGTCAGCCCGGCGTCGTAGCGGCGCGCGTGGTGTGCGCACCACTGCCACGGCTGCTCGCCGGCCTTCGTGTAGCGCACCTTGGCCTCGGCTGGGCAGCGGTCGCAACGGTTCACGCTCACCGCCTACGTACTCGCCCCGGTCGCGCCGTCTTGGCCGCTCTGGGCGGCGGGGTTGTGTCGGTGGCCGGGGCTGGTAACAACAATCCCCCGTTTCAGGGGTCGCCTGATACGGGGGAATGGATTCAAATCGAAAGATAGCACAAACAGCGCCAAAGTGTGCTATGACGCATCGCGTGTCACCGACCATCTACCCGGCACGCCTGCCACGTCGGTTCGTGTCCACCCGCCGCTCAGCGAGCGCGTCGAGGTCGCCCACCCGGTACTGCGGCCGCCCGCGCTCATCCCAGCCGGCCGGGTCCGGCAACTCAGCCCGTGACGCCCACGTCGACCACGTCTTCGCCGGCACGTCAGGCCACACCATCGCCGCTTCAGTGAGCGTCACGAGCGCGTCCGGGTGCCGCGACGGGAGGTGCCGCAGATGGTCCTTGCTCACCTGCCCGAAGTGCGCCGGGGTGTCCCATGTCAGGCCACACCCGAGGCAGCGCACCTCGTCGGCGAGTCCGTCGTCGTAGGGTCGCAACTGCTTGTCGGCCCAGTCCTGCACGGCGACCCCGCCGCAGTGGACGCACGGCGACGGGAGCCGCTTCGGCAGCAGTCCCGCCTCCCGCTTCGCCGTGTGCAGCGCGCGCTTCATCTCGGTGCGCCACTGCTCCCAGTCCGAGCCCTCGTTGTGCGCCGCCCAGAGGATGTGACCGCGCATGAACTCCAACGGCGGCGAGGTGCGCTCCCTGCCCGCCTCCTCGGCCCATAGATCCGCCCAGCCGGTCAGGATCTCATGCAGCTCACCCCACGACCATCGCGTCGGGTCGAAGTCGTCGCCACGGTCCCCGCTGATCCTGTCGCGGTCGTAGCGGATCGCAGGGATGATGCTCGCCGGCGACG
>DUTZ01000200.1 GCA_012841845.1 Actinomycetales bacterium
ACCTCGACGTCCTCGTGGGCCGGGGCCCCGACGCCGACCTGCTCACCCGCGCCCTGCACCGCGCCCGCACCGCCGAGGCCCGCTCCACGCCGGAACTGCGCGCGGCCCGCCGCCGGGTCCGGTCGGTGTTGCCCGACGCCGAGACCGTGCGGCGGGTGGTGGCGGCCGGGTTGGACGACGACGAGACCCTGCGCTCGCTCGCGGCGGCGTCGCCGGGCACGCGCGAGGGCGTCGTCACCGCCGCCGCCGTCGGCTCCGCGGCCCGCAACCTCGACCTGGCCGTGAGCCACATCGCCGACCTCGTGTCCTCCCTGCGCTCGTCCATGCGCCCGCTGGACGCCGACTACGTCCACACGGACGTCGCCGAGACCCTCGACGACGCGCTGCGGATCGTCGGCCACCGCCTCCGCGGGCTGACCGTCGAGCGGGCCGTGGACGAGGGGCTGCCCGACGTCATGGCCCACCCGGGGCAGCTCACCCAGGTGTGGATCAACCTGCTCACCAACTCGGCCGACGTCCTCACCGGGCCGCAGGCGCCGGCCGACCCGCGGGTCGAGGTGCGCGCGGCCGTCACCGGGACCGGCGGCGTCGTGGTGGCCGTCGTGGACAACGGCCCCGGCGTGCCCGAGGATGTGCGCAACCGGATCTTCGAACCCCGCTTCACCACCAAATCCGGCCGGATCCGCTTCGGCCTGGGCCTGGGCCTGGGCATCAGCCGCCGGATCGTCCAGGATCACGAGGGAGTGATCGAGCTGGACACCCGGCCCGGCCACACCGAGTTCCGGGTGATCCTGCCCGCCGCCCACCACAGCGAGGAGCCGTTGACGTGACCCCCTCCCGACCGCTCTCGCCCCGACCCGGGGCGCGGCTCGTGATCCTCGTGCTCGAGGACGAGCCCGAGGTGCGCGACGCCCTCGAGGCCGACCTCGCCCCCTTCGCCGACGTCACCCGCGTCGAACCCGCCGAGGACGTCGACGACGCCTACGCCGTGCTCGACGAGGTGGACGCCGACGGCGACCTGCTCGCCCTGGTCCTGGCCGACCACCGCCTGCCGGGCCGCTCCGGCACCGACTTCCTCGTGGACCTGGTCTCCGGCGGCCGGTACCCGCACGTCCGCACGGTGCTCGTCACCGGGCAGGCCGACCACGCCGACACGATCCGCGCCGTCAACCTGGGCGGCCTCGACCACTACATCGCCAAGCCCTGGGACACCGACGACCTGCGCGCCCAGGTGCGGCGCCAGCTCACCGAGTTCGTGCTCCGCGCCCGCATCGACCCGGTCCCGCACCTGCGCGCGCTCGAGACCGAGCGGGCACTCGAGGAGGTCCGCCGCCGCAGCGAGCTGTAGTGCGCCCGCGAACTCGACAGGGTCAGGCCCCGGCGGCGAGCTCCCGGAGCGCGGGAACCAGCGCGCGCAGCGCCCGACCGCGGTGCGACTCGGCGTCCTTCTCCTCCGGCGTCAACTGCGCGGCTGCGCGTTCGGCGCCGGCGGGCTGACCGGCCGGGAGGAACAGCGGGTCGTAGCCGAAGCCGCCGTCGCCGCGGGGCCCGTGCAGGACGGCGCCCTCCCAGCGGCCCTCCTCGACGACCTCGTCGCCCGGGACGCCGGGGCCGACCAGCGCGCAGGCGGAGACGAACGCGGCGCCGCGGCGCTCGTCGGGGACGTCGGACAGTTGCGCCAGGAGCAGCTCGTTGTTGGCGGCGTCGTCGCCGTGGCGGCCGGACCAGCGGGCGGAGAGCACGCCCGGCATGCCGTTGAGCGCGTCCACGGTGAGGCCGGAGTCGTCGGCCAGGCACGCCAGCCCGGTGGCGCGCGCCCCGGAGCGGGCCTTGATGAGCGCGTTCTCGACGAAGGTCGCGCCGTCCTCGGGGGCCTCCGGGAAGTCGGGGACGTCGGCCAGCGAGACGGGCTCGATGCCGGAGATCCCCTCGGCGTCGAGCACGCGCTGCAACTCGGCCAGCTTCTTGGCGTTGCGGCTCGCCACGAGCAGTCGGACGGCCACGGGTCAGCGCCCCTGGGCGAGGTCGGGCGTGGGCAGCTCGCCCGGGTACGGGGCGGCCAGGGCCTCGCGCTGCAGAGCGAAGAGGCGCTCGCAGCCGGCCTGGGCGGAGTCGAGCATCGCGTCCAGGACGTCGCGGCCGAAGGCGGCACCCTCGGCGGTGCCCTGCACCTCGATGAGCTTGCCGCCGTCGGTGCACACCACGTTCATGTCCACCTCGGCGCGGGAGTCCTCCTCGTACGGCAGGTCGCACAGCACGCGGCCGTCGACCACACCCACGCTCACCGCGGCGACGGCGCCCGTGAGCGGGTTTCCGGTGACGGCGCCCTTGTGCTGCAGCCACGTCACCGCGTCCGCCAGCGCCACGTACGCGCCGGTGATCGCCGCGGTCCGGGTGCCGCCGTCGGCCTGGAGGACGTCGCAGTCCAGGGCGATGGTGTTCTCGCCCAGCCGGGACAGGTCGATGCACGCGCGCAGCGAGCGCCCCACCAGCCGGCTGATCTCGTGCGTGCGGCCGCCGACCTTGCCGCGTACGGACTCGCGGCCCGAGCGCTCATGGGTGGCGGCGGGCAGCATCGCGTACTCGGCCGTGAGCCAGCCCAGTCCGGAGCCCTTGCGCCAGCGCGGCACACCCTCGGTGACGCTGGCGGTGCACATGACGCGGGTCTGCCCGAAGGTCACGAGCACCGAGCCGGCGGGGTGCGAGGTGAAGCCCCGCGTGAGGGTGACGTCGCGGAGGTCGCCGTCCGCGCGTCCGTCGAGCCTGCGTGCCTGGGTGCCGTCTGTTGAGGTACTCACGACCGCCGATCCTAGCGGCCGGGCGGGTCTCAGATGGTCAGGCGCAGGTCGGGCTCGGCGAGCAGGATCTCGCCCCCGAACTCGCGGGCGGCCTCGTCGCGGACGGCGTCGCGGTCGGTCCACGGCGGGATGTGGGTGAGCACGAGCCGGCCCACCCCGGCGCGGGCGGCGGTGCGGCCGGCCTCGGTGCCGGACATGTGCATCCCCGGCGGCCGCTCCCCCTCGTGCGTCCAGGACGCCTCGCAGAGCAGCACGTCGGCGCCGGCGGCCAGCTCGACGAGCGACTCGCAGTACGCCGTGTCGCCGCTGTACACGAGCGTCCGGCCCTCCCGGGAGGTCAGGCGCAGCCCGTAGGACTCCGGCGGGTGGTCCACGCGTTCGGCCCGCACGGTGACGGCCACCTCGCCGTCATCCCCCCGCAGTTCCACCTGGGGGGTCACGTCCCAGGTCCGGACGTCGAAGGTGTCCGTGAGGTCGTCCACGGCGCCGGGCTCCTCCGACGACGCCACGCCGATCCGGTACGCCGTGCCCGACGGCCCGATGAGCGGCACGACCCCCGCGCCCGTCGCCTCGGGGCCGTAGCGCCGCCAGACCAGCAGGCCCGGCACGTCGAGGCAGTGGTCGGCGTGGAGGTGCGAGAGCAGGACGGTGACGTCCTCCGGGGAGACGTGGCGCTGCAGCGCCCCGAGGACCCCGGGGCCCATGTCGACGACGACCGGCGCGCAGCCCTCGACCTCCACGAGGTAGCCCGACGCCGGCGAGCTCGGCCCGCCCAGGCTGCCCGAGGATCCGAGGACAGTCAGAAACATGGCCACCATCGTGCCACGGCGGGCTCGACGTTGCTCACTCCGCGCCCACGTGCCCTACCCGCACCAGCCCCGGCCCGAGGAACCGCGAGGCCACGCGCCGGAACTGGTCCGGGTCTCCGGTGACGAGGTACTCGTGGGCGGGCGGGTCGGCCGGGTCGTGCGGTCGCAGCAGGTCGGCGGCGGTGAGCACGCGCAGGACGTCCTTGGCGGTCTCCTCGGCGCTGGACACGAGCGTCACGTGGTCGCCCACGGCGAGCTGCACCACCCCGGACAGCAGCGGGTAGTGGGTGCAGCCCAGCACCAGCGTGTCGACGTCCGCGTCGCGGATCGGCGCGAGGTAGGCCTCCGCCAGGCCGAGGACCTGCCGGCCGCTCGTGATGCCGCGCTCCACGAACTCGACGAACTTGGGGCACGCCACCGAGGTGAGCTCCACGCCGACGGCGGCGGCCACGGCGTCGTCGTAGGCGTGCGACGCGACGGTCGCGCGGGTGGCGATCACTCCCACGCGGCCCGAGCGGGTGGTGGCCACGGCACGCCGGGCCGCCGGCTGGATCACCTCGACCACGGGCACCGGGTAGCGCTCGCGGGCGTCACGCAGCATCGCGGCGGAGGCGGTGTTGCACGCGATGACGAGGAGCTTGACGCCCCGCTCGACCAGCGAGTCGGCCACCGCGAGCGCGTGCCGACGCACCTCGGCGATGGGCAGCGGGCCGTAGGGCCCGTGGGCCGTGTCGCCCACGTAGACGAGCGACTCGCCGGGCAACTGGTCGGTGATCGCGCGGGCCACGGTGAGGCCGCCGGCGCCGGAGTCGAAGACCCCGATCGGGGCGCGCGCGTCGGGGCCGGGCGCCGTGGCCCCGGACGCCGCGGGTCCGGGTCCGCTCACCGCGGCGG
>DUTZ01000201.1 GCA_012841845.1 Actinomycetales bacterium
GAGACGGAGGGCGGCACCGCGGCGGGCGGCGAGCTCGCGGACCTGGCCGGGGCGCTCCGGGCGCGGGTCGATCGGTTGGTCGAGGTCACCGGGCTCCTCGTGGGCCTCGGGGCCTCGGATCCGGTGGCGATGCTCGCCAACGCGACCGCCTACCTCGAGGCCACCGGGCACGTGGTGATCGCGTGGATGTGGCTCGAGCAGCTGCTCGCCCTGGGCGGGCGCACCGCGGACCCGTCCGACACCTTCGCCGCCGGCAAGCTCCAGGCCGCGCGCTACTTCCTGCGGTGGGAGCTGCCCTCCGTGGACGCCCAACTGGACCTGCTCGCCTCCGGCGACCGCACGACGCTGGACATGGACCCCGACTGGTTCTGAGGTCCCCGGCGCGACCGCCCGGCCCCCGTCCCCGCCTTCCGACATCGGCGACTCCACTGCTGGATCGGCGGCTCCCACATGCCTCGCCGATCGTGCAGCCGAGTCGCCGATTTCGGACGGGGAGGGGCGCTGTCGCGGCGTGGGGCGCTGTCGCGCAGGTCCGAGAGCGCGACCGCTGTGATCTGCGGTGCCCTGAGCGCCCCTTCCAGGGCACCGCAGGTCAAGACCCGTTTGCGCCCACGGCGGCTAGGCTGCCTCCGTGCCCGCTCTGTCGCTCGTCCGCCAGGCCTACTCGCGCCGCGCGCACGAGTACGCGGAGTTGTTCGGGGACGCCGCCGACGCCGCCGCGGAGGATCGCGACCTCATCGCGGCATGGGCGGCGCGATGCCCCGGCCCGATCATCGACGTGGGCTGTGGTCCCGGCCAGTGGACCGCGTACCTCGCGGACCTGGGCCACGACGGCGAGGGCATCGACCCCGTCCCCGAGTTCGTCGCCGGCGCACGCCGGAGGTACCCGGCCTGTTCGTTCCGAACCGGAACGGTCGCCGACCTCGGTCGTTCGGGCGCGACCTACGGGGGCGCGCTCTGCTGGTATTCGCTGATCCACCTCGAGCCGGCCGCGATGCCCGGGGCGCTCGCCGCGATCCGGGCCTGCCTCGTGCCGGGCGGCCGGCTGCTGGTGGGCTTCTTCGACGGCGAGCGGGTCGAACGCTTCGACCACGCGGTGACCCCCGCCTACTTCTGGCCGGTCGCCTGCCTTGCCGCGCTGGTAGAGGCCGCCGGGTTCCGGGTCGCGCAGACAGAACAGCGCCGCGACGCAGCGGCCTCGCGGCCGCACGCCGCGATCCACGCGCGGACCTTCTGAGCTGCCTGGATGCGCTCACTTTGCTCAGATCGATTAGCCAACGGTAGGCCTGAGCAAACCAACTCCGCTCCCGTACACTTTGCTCAGATCAATTGAGTTCTGCCAGGGGTGAGCAAAGGAGGTCCCATGGCACGTGGACGCCCCTCCCGGGCCACGGTGTACACCCGGCTCGACGCACAGATGGATGAGCTTCGGAGCCGGTTCGGCGGCCTGCCGACACCGGAGGAATCGGAGTACGTCTGGAAAGACATCTGGCACCTCGAAGCCCACCATTCCACCGCGTTGGAGGGGAACACGCTCGTACTCCGAGAGGTGGAAGCCCTCCTCGACACCGGCCGGGCCGTCGGGTCGAAACCACTCAAGGAGTACATGGAGGTCAAGGGCTACGGCGACGCGGCGAGCTGGGTCTATCGCGAAGCGCTGGGAGCAGGGGGCAGGACCGGCGCCGGCCTGATCTCTGTCACCGATGTCCGCCATATCCACCATCTGGCGATGTCGCCCGTCTGGGGAGTCGCGCCGCACCCGGAAGCGACGGACGCCGAGTTACCCGGCAGTTTCCGGGAACACGACATCCACCCGTTCGAAGGTGGGATGACCCCTCCGGCATGGCCTCTCGTGGGTTCGATGATGGAGAGTTGGGCCGACAAGGCTTCCGGCATCACGGCGCGCGTCTCTGCTGGCGAACCTCCCGCCGAGGTCGCGGCGGCACTGCACAACGAATTCGAACGCATTCATCCGTTCATCGACGGCAACGGTCGCACCGGCCGGCTGGCACTCAACATGATCCTCGTCCGTATCGGCTATCCACCGGTCGTGATTCTCAAGGCACAGCGTCCTGCCTATCTCCGGGCGATGCAGATCGCCGACCGTGGCGACATGGGCCCACTCGGCGAGATTCTCGCTCGCGGGATGATCGACAACCTCAATCGTTTCATCCTCCCGAACGTGGCCGGTCCGGCGAAGCTCGTTCCGATCGCTGCGCTCGTCGACTCCGACCTCAGCCTCGTTGCACTGCGGACCGCTGCTCGACGCGGTCGCCTCGATGCCCACCAGTCCTCGGACGGACAGTGGCTCAGTACGAGGAAGGCCGTGGAGGAGTACAAGAAATCTCGCCGACAGGGCCGCTCCGGCTGAACGGCACCCTCAGGCCTGCCACCACTGCCGCAGCGGCACGTCCCAGGTCATGCGGTCGCCGAGCCTGACGGCGAGGATCTGGTGGAGCTGGATCTTGTTGTACTCGAAGCCGTACTGGCAGGCGCCCATGTACAGGCCCCACAGCTTGGCCATGGGCTCGCCCACCTCCTCGACGGCCTCCTCCCAGTGCTCGACGAGGTTGGCGCACCAGTCGCGCAGCGTGAAGGCGTAGTGCTGGCGCAGGTTCTCCTCGTGGACCACCTCGAGGCCGGCGTTCTCGATCTCGGCGTGGACGGTGCCGGCGCCGGCGAGCTCGCCGTCGGGGAAGATGTAGCGGTCGATGAACGAGCCCGCCTTGGTGACCCGCGAGTTGTCGGGCCGGGTGATGCAGTGGTTGAGGAACCGCCCGCCGGGCCGCAGGTAGGACTCGATGCGGGTGAAGTAGTCGAGGTAGTTCCGCCGCCCGATGTGCTCGGTCATGCCGATCGAGCTCACGGCGTCGAAGTCGCGCTCGGGGACGTCGCGGTAGTCCTGGAGGCGGACCTCGGCGAGGTCGCCGAGCCCGTCGGCGGCGATCGCCTCCCGCGCCCACTCGGCCTGCTCGCGGGAGAGGGTGACGCCGATGACGTGCACGCCCCGGGCGGCGGCGTAGCGGACCATGCCGCCCCAGCCGCAGCCCACGTCGAGCAGCCGGTCGCCGGGCTGCAGGCGCAGCTTGTCAAAGACGAGGCGGTACTTGTTCTCCTGCGCGGTCTCGAGCGAGGCCTCCGCGGTCGGGTAGCACGCGCAGGTGTAGGTCATGGACGGCCCGAGGATCCACGAGTAGAAGCGGTTGGAGACGTCGTAGTGGTAGCTCACCACCTGCGAGTCCCGCTCCTTGGAGTGCCGGCGCATGCCGTGCAACATGCGGCGCCACGGCGGCGGCACCTCCTGCTCGGGGATCGGCGGCACCTTGAGGTTCTCCAGCCCCACCGAGCGGGCGATCCGCACCATCGTCCGGGCGTCGGGGGTGCGGGTCATGTGCTTGCGGAACACCTCGAGGGCGCCGAACACGTCGTGCGGGGCGCCGGGGTGCACGCCCACGATCTCGAGCTCGCCCATGAGGTACGCGCGGGCCAGGCCCAGGTCACCGGGGGCGGTGACGAAGTACTGCAGCGCCCGCTCGCTCTTCAGCCGTAGAGCGATGGGGCTGTCCGCCGGCCCGATCACCGAGCCGTCGTAGGCCTCGATCCGCAGGGGCGGCTCGCCGGTGGCGAACGCCCCGATGATCTCGCCCAGCGTCATGCGGGTGGACTCCCCCGACCCGCGGCCCCTGCCCGGACCCCTTCCCAGCTTCACCGCGTACCCACCGCCTTCTCGTAGAGGGACGGCAACCGCCCCTCGGGATCGAACTCCGCCTTCAACGATGCCGCGTGCTCGCCGCCGTACAACCGATCGAACTCCTCGCGCGAGTAGAACACCTCGGAGTACAGGGACTTGTGGCCACCGAGGCGGGAGACCTCGTCCTCGATGCGCCGGTTCCACGCCCCCTCGGCCATGCCCGGCTCGATCGGGGCGGAGGACCAGAAACCGATGTTGACGTAGAGGGTGTCCGGCGCGAGGGGGTAGAGCGGCCAGGGTCGCGTGCCGCCCGGCGCCGGCGCGCTCTCGCGCAGCCGCAGCGGGCACACCCACAGCGGCTCGATGGGCACCTCGCGCAGGAACCAGTCCAGGAACTCGGCGCACCGGTCCACGGTCACCTCGACGTCCTGCACCACGCGCTCGCGGGGCCCCTCGCCGCGCAGCGCGCCGATGCGGTTACCCAGATCGTAGCGGTGGTCGAGGCCGATGATCTTCCAGTACGCCGAGGACCTCAACAATTGTTGCGGCCAGAGCCGCCGCACCCGCGGGTTCTGCACGCCGAAGGCTCGCGAGCACCAGAACCAGTCGGTGTCCCAGCGCCACAGGTAGTCGCGGATGGTCAGCCGGTCGCGCACCACCGACCCCTCCGGTCCGCCGTGACGGATCGAGCGATAGTAGACGGCCTGCTTGTCGCGCACCCCGGTGTAGTCGGAGACGGGCCCCGGCTCGTCGGTCCGCCGCCCCAGGCAGAGGTAGGACTCGCCGGCCGAGAACACGACCCCGTCCAGAAAGTCGACCACCTCGCCGTCATAGCTTCCCGACTCGCCGATCCGCGCCAGCCCGTCCTCGAGCGCGGCGAGGGAGTCGAACCGCACGTGGCGCAACTCCACGTACCGCTGCACGGGCTCGAGGGCGATGCGCAGCCGCACCGCGTAGCCGAGCGAACCGTAGGAGTTGGGGAAGCCGCGCCACAGGGCCTGCTCGCGCCCGGTACCGTCGGGCCGGGCGGTGACGATCTCGCCGGCGCCGGTGAGTACGTCCATCTCGAGCACCGACTCGTGCGGCAGCCCCAGCCGGAACGACGTGGACTCGATCCCCAGGCCGGTCACGGCGCCGCCGAGGGTGATGGTCTTGAGCTGCGGCACGACGTACGGCATGAGGCCGTGCGGGAGGGTGGCGTCCACCAGGTCCTCGTAGGTGCACATGCCCTGGACGTCGGCGGTGCGGGCGCCCGGGTCCACGGAGATCACGCGGGTCAGCCCGGTGGTGTCGAGACCGGGTGACGACGACGAGGCCCGCGGCCGGAAGAGGTTGGACGTCTTCTTGGCCAGCCGGACGGGCTCGCCCGCGGGGACGGCGTGGAAGCTCTCGACGAGGCGCCGGACGCCCTCCTCGTGGCGCGC
>DUTZ01000202.1 GCA_012841845.1 Actinomycetales bacterium
GCGGGGGCCGGGCCCCGGCGGACGGCGATTCCGGGGGCGCACACTCGAAGAGTGACTGACGCGCTCTTCCCGCTCGACCGCCCGCCCGCGGTCCTCGGGCCCGGCGCCGTCCACCTGCCGGGCTGGATGGGGCGCGACCAGCAGGAGTTCCTCCTCCGCGCGTGCGCCGGCTGGGCCGCCGAGCGCGCCCCGCGCACCGTCGTGCTGCCGGGCGGGGGCCGGATGACGGTGCGCACGTTCAGCCTGGGGCGGGGGTGGACGCCGTACCGGTATGACGACGACGAGGCCGTCCCGCCGCTCCCGGAATGGCTGCTCCGGGCGGCCCGGTCCGCGCTCGCCGCGGCGGCCGGGGTCTCCCCGGAGGTCCTGGACGGCGGCGTCGACCCCGCCACGTACTCCCCGGACGCCGCCCTGGTGAACCTCTACGGCCGTGGCTCCACGATGGGGCTGCACCAGGACCGCGACGAGGCCAGCGACGCCCCCGTGGTCTCGCTGAGCCTGGGCGACGCCTGCACTTTCCGCTTCGGCACCCCCGCCCACCGCGGGCGCCCCTACACGGACGTCCGGCTGGAGTCGGGCGACCTCGTGGTGTTCGGCGGGCCCTCCCGGCTGGCCTTCCACGGCGTGCCCAGGGTGTTCGACGGCACGGCGCCGTCCTGGTGCGCCGACGTCCTGGGCGCCCCGCCCGGGCGGGTCAACCTCACGCTGCGGCGGACGCGACCCGACGACTGAGGCCGGCCGGGGTCAGGGGCGCATGCGCCGGAAGCCCACGACGGGGCGGCCGTCGGCCAGGCCCTCGCGGGGCGCGCAGACGTTCTCCACCTGGGTCCGGGCCTGGTCGCGCACGGGCGTATCGGGGTCGAGGACCGAGAGGTACTCGGAGTGCTCGGCCAGCGCGTCGACGGCGGTCTCGACGAAGCCGTCCACCACCACGTAGTGCGTGGGGTCGGGGGAGGACTCGAACCAGAACAGCGGCCGGGCCTCCCCGGACTCCACGCCGGCGGCCGCGGCGAGGTCGTCGAACACGGTGCCCACGGCGGCGCCGAACTCCATGTGGTCGCTCTGGTTGGGGGCGCCGGGCGCCCACTCGGGGCCGGAGTAGAGCGAGACCACCACGTCGGGGCGGTGGCGGCGGATCGCGTCGGCCACGGCGTCGCGCAGCTCGGGGCCGTCGACGATCCGGCTGTCCGGGAAGCCGAGGAACTCGACCTCGGTCACCCCCACGATCGCCGACGAGCGGCGCTGCTCCTCCTCGCGGACCGGCCCGGCGACCTCGGGGGCCATGCCCTCGATGCCGGCCTCGCCGCTGGAGGCCAGGACGTACACCACGTGCCGGCCCTCGGTGGTCCAGCGGGCCACGGCGGCGGACATGCCGTACTCGGGGTCGTCCGGGTGCGCCACCAGGACGAGGCAGCGGGTCCAGTCGGTGGGGAACGGCTCGGGTGCGGGGGTGGTCTCGGATCCGGATGCGGTCATGGCACGAGTATGACCGGAGCCGTCAGGACGGTGACGGGATTCCGGCCGTGGCGAGCGCCTGCGCGACCGGCTCCGGCAGGGGCGGCGGGGTCGGCGCGGGGAGGTGGACCGGCAGGTGGTCGGCGACCTCGCGGGGGGCCTCGATGCCGGCGGGCAGGGGCACCTCGACGCTGCCGGTGACGAGCATCGGCTGCGCGGGCACGTCGACGAGGGCGCCGGCGAGATCGACGTTCTGGTCGGCGGGCGTGCCGTAGGTGATCGCCGCGATCGAGAAGTCGCGGCCGAAGGAGGCGGACGCCACCACGCTCGGTCCGTGGTCGCTCCAGCCCCACTTGGTGCCCTCGACGCCGGACAGCCGGGACGTGCCCCAGTTCTGGTGGGTGCCGTCGGCGGCCACGGGCTCGGCGGTCCGCATCCAGTGCAGGATCGGCGACCCCGGGTCGTGCGTGCGCTTGGCGTCGAGGAACCGCGTGAGGTCGGCGGCCGAGGTCCGGGACGTCCCCCAGGTCGGGCCGGGCCGGGTCGCGGTGAGCCCGTAGTGGGCGGCGGGCGAGGAGACGGTGACGGGCCCGTACTTGTTCCACAGTTCCTGCGCGGCGGCGTCGTCGCTGGCCCGGATCATGCGCTCGCACAGCCACCGGTCGTGGGCGGAGCCGTCGCCCCGGGTGAGCACCCAGTCGGCCATGAGGAGCTTGACCTCGGACAGCGCCGGGCGGGACTCGTGGCGGTTGCCGGTGCCCACCTCGCCGATCGGCGTGGACAGGGAGATCGAGGTGCGGGCGGGGGCCGTGACGCCGCC
>DUTZ01000203.1 GCA_012841845.1 Actinomycetales bacterium
GGCCCCGCGCGGGCATCCCCGCCCGCAGCAGGCCCACGACCCCGGCCGCGGCGAGGACCCCGGTCGCCAGCACGAACGCCGGTTCGCTGGTCAGGGCCGCGCCGGCGACCCGGTCCACCGAGACGAACGGCACCCACGTGGCGGCGCCGCGTAGCACCTCCGTGACCGAGGACCACCGGGTGGTGACCGACGCCGACTCGATGTGGTCGAGGAACGGGGGCGACACCCAACCGAGCAGGACCAGCGGCACCGCCCACCACGCGCACACCGCCAGAGAGAGCGGCACCCACCAGGCGGCCAGCCGCGCCCAGGTCCGGTTCGGCCGGTGCATCGCCCACCACAGGATCGCGGGCAGACACGCCGCGGCCGTGGCCACCGCGTTGACCGCCCCCATGAGCGCCAGGGCGAGCGCCGCCCCCGCGCCGCCGCGGCGCGGCGACATCCGGCCCTGCAGGACGCGGACCACCGGGAGCAACACCCACGGCGCCAGCGCGACCGGCCAGATCTCCGACGAGATCGAGCCCAGGTCGCCGAGCATGCGGGGCGCGAGCGCGTAGGCGACGCCCGCCACCGCACGGGTGCCGCGAGTGCCGATCCGCAGGGCCGCCGCGACGCGGACCGTGCCCACGTAGGCCACGGTGAGCAGCACGGCCCACCACAGGCGCTGGGTCAGCCAGTCGGGCAGGCCGACGAGGTCGAAGAGCGCGAAGAAGGGCCCCTGCGGGAAGAGGTACCCGTAGACCTGGTTCTGGACCTGGCCGGAGAAGGACAGGCCCGTCCACAGGTGGGTGGCCTGCGCGAGGAACCGCAGCGGGTCGGCGACGAGGTCGTACTTGGTGTCCGGGACGACCAGACCCGGCGCCTGCAGGCAGGCGAGCAGGAAGAAGGCGAGAAACGCGACGACCGCGTCGCGTGCGCCACCGCCACGACCGATCCCGCGGACCACCTCGGGCGGAGAGGGGGGAGGGCTAGCGGGCGCCGTACTCGACCTGACCCAGGAGGGCCTGGTCGGCGGGCGGCTGCTCCACCTCGGGGATGGAGTTCTCGGCCATCGCGGTGTTCGCGCCGAAGGCGACGATGCCGCCGAGGACGATGCCGCCGACCGCGCTGGCGAGGGCTCCGGTACCGAAGGCCATCGGGTTCTCCCTGCAGTTCAGGAACATGGACTGGGTCGACGTGCCGCCGGGCACGCCGTCTGGAGCAGACTACCATCGCCGGTCCGCTGTTCCCACGGACCTGCGGACAGGAGTCCTTACCGGCCGGTAAGTTGGTGTGGCACATCACCGCCACCCACACCCGCCGGAGGGAGGACCGTGGCCACCGGCACCAAGCGCATTCCCCGCGCGATCCGCGAGCAACAGATGCTCGACTCGGCGATCCGCGTGTTCGCCGACCTCGGCTACCACTCGGCCTCGATGGACGCCATCGCGCGGGACGCGGCGATCTCCAAGCCGATGCTCTACCTCTACTACGGCTCCAAGGAGGAGCTGTTCGCCGCGTGCGTCACCCGCGAGTCCGGCAGGCTCATCGACCACCTCACCTCGGTCGCCGCCGGCGGCGAGGGCGCGCGCCGCAGCCTCGAGGGGGTGGTCGAGGCGTTCCTCGAGTACGTGGACGAGCACACCGACTCGTGGAACGTCGTGTACCGCCAGGCCGCCGCCGAGCCCCGCTTCCGCGCCGAGGTCGACAAGACCCGGTCGGTGCTCGTCGACCTCACCACCGACCTACTCGAGCAGAACTCGCGGGAGCGGCGCGATCGCGGCCTGCTCGAGGTGGTGGCCACCGCGCTCGTCGGGGCCGGCGAGGCCGTGGCCGACCGGGTGGCACTCCGGTCGACGCCCCGGTCCGTGGCCGCCGCCGTCGTCGTCGACCTCGCCTGGCGGGGCCTCTCCGGGCACCGCGCCACGACTCCCGCCCACCCGTCCGCCACCACTCCGGAGGAGTAACCGTGACCGAGAAGACCGAAGCCACCGCCGGGCACCAGGCACACGGCGGCGCCCGGACCGTCACCCCGCTCGACCTCGCCAAGGGGCTGCCGGCGCTCGTCGCCGACCTGCCCCAGGTCCTCCGGGGCCTGCGGATCGTCCGGTTCTCCAAGAGCTCCCACCACAACTCGATCGGCCGGACCTTCCAGGAGTGGGCCGAGAAGCAGCCGGACGCGCCGTTCCTGCGCTTCCTCGGCACCGAGCTCAGCTACGGCGAGGCCAACCGGCGGGCCAACCGGATCGCCGAGGTGCTCCGCGCCCGCGGCGTCACCCGCGGCGACACGGTGGGAATCTGCATGGTCAACCGCACCGAGGTGATGCTGTGCATCCTCGGCGCCACCAAGCTCGGCGCCACGGTGGGGCTGCTCAACCACCACCAGCGCGGCGAGGTCCTGGACCACTCGCAGAAGATCATCGAGTCGCGGGTCGTGCTCGTGGGCGCCGAGTGCGCCGAGGCGTACACCTCGATCCCGCGCGAGGACTGGGGAGGCGAGATCCTCGCCGTCGACGCCCCGCAGGACCTGCCGTACCGCGACTTCACCGCCGGCACCCGGCCCGACGCGCTCGCCGACCTGCCGTGGCTGGGCGACGAGCTGGCGGCCCTCGGCGAGGACGTCGGCCGGGAGAACCCGCCGGAGGCCGCCGAGACGGTCGGCAAGGAGAAGGCCTACTACGTCTTCACCTCCGGCACCACGGGCCTGCCCAAGGCCTCGACCATGACCCACCACCGCTGGTACCGGGCCCTCGCCGGGTTCGGCCTCTCGGGGGTCCGGCTCAAGAAGGACGACGTCCTGCTCTGCCCGCTGCCGATGTACCACAACAACGCGCTCACGGTGGGGCTCGGCTGCGTGCTCGCGTCCGGGGCGTGTCTGGCGATCGAGGAGCACTTCTCCGCGTCCAAGTTCTGGGACCAGGCCCGGGCCGCCGGGGCCACCGCCGCGATCTACATCGGCGAGATCTGCCGCTACCTGCTCAACCAGGACCCCGGCCCCGGCGACCGGGACCACTCGGTCCGCATCGTGGTGGGCAACGGCCTGCGCCCGGAGATCTGGGAGGCGTTCCGCGAGCGCTTCGGGATCGAGCGGATCTGCGAGTTCTACGCGGCCAGCGAGTGCAACATCGCCTTTGTCAACGCCTTCGACGTGGACAAGACCACCGGCTACTGCCCGATGAACTACGCGCTCGTGGAGTACGACGACGACTCGGGCGAGCCGAAGCGCGGCCCCGACGGCAAGCTCCGCAAGGTCGGCAAGGGCAGCGTGGGCCTGCTGTTGTCCGGGATCTCCGACTCCCAGCCCTTCGACGGCTACACCGACGCCGAGGCCACCGAGAAGAAGATCATCCGCGACGCGTTCCGGGACGGCGACGCGTGGTTCATCTCCGGCGACCTCATGCTGAACCAGGGCCTGAGCCACGCCTCCTTCGTGGACCGCCTCGGCGACACCTTCCGCTGGAAGGGCGAGAACGTGGCCACCACCGAGGTCGAGGGCGCGATCAGCGCCCGCGACGAGGTGGACCAGGCCGTGGTGTACGGCGTGGCCATGCCGGGGGCCGACGGCAAGGCTGGCATGGCCGCGGTGCGCCTGCACCACAAGGGCGACTTCGACGGCGCCGCACTCGCCGAGCACCTGCGCGGGGCCCTGCCGTCGTACGCGGTGCCGCTGTTCATCCGCCTGTCCAAGGAGCTCGAGCAGACGTCCACGTACAAGAGCCGCAAGACCGAGCTGCGCGACCAGGCGTACGACACGGAGAAGTTCGACGACCCGCTGTACGTGCTGACCTCCGACAAGGGCTACGTCGAGTACTACGAAGGTGCGGAGAACGACGTCGTCTCCGGCTCGGCCTGAGCCC
>DUTZ01000605.1 GCA_012841845.1 Actinomycetales bacterium
GCGCTGCCTGGCGATGGCGAAGTAATAATCGGCAAGAGCCTCGCTCAGGAAGCCGGGATCGTAGATACCGTCACCCTGGCTACACCCAGGGGCAGCACGCGGGAAGCGGCTGTCAGCGGCATCTTTGACCTTGGAACAGCGGCACTCAACGATCGCTGGGTGATCTCTGACCTCAAGCTGGCGCAGGAAGTGTACGGCTACGGCAGCGGCACTGCCTCGTCCATCGAAATGCAGGCGCTGGATCCCTTCCTGGCCGACGCGATCGCGTCAGAACTTAAGGCAGTCTTGCCCGACACCCTGAAGGTGACCGACTGGAAAAGCCAGAACGAGCAGTTATTAAGCGGTCTCAACGGTCAGAGCATCTCCAGCCTGATGATCCAGATCTTTGTGCTGTTTTCCGTGGTGCTGGGGATAGCGAGTGTACTGGCTATTACCGTGCTGCAAAAATCAAAGCAGCTGGGCATCCTCAAGGCCATGGGCATCCGCAACCGGGATGCCAGCCTGGTCTTCCTGATCGAGGGCTTCCTACTGGGCATCGCGGGCGCTGTGCTGGGTATCGCGCTAGGCTTGGGCCTGGCCTTTTCCTTCACCAAGTTCGCGCTCAACCCGGATGGCACGCCGGTCATCGCCCTGTTTATCGATGGGGGGTTCATCCTCCTGTCGGCTGTCATCGCGGTGATCGCGGCTACCCTCGCTTCCCTCATCCCTGCCAGGCGCTCAGCCCGCTTAGATCCGATGGAGGTCATCAGGAATGGATAATGTCATCAGCCTATCAGGCATCAATAAAATCTACGGCAGCGAAATCAAGACGCAGGTCCTCTTTGATATTAATCTTGATATCCAGGCCCAGTCTTTCTCATCCATCATCGGCGCGTCCGGGTCAGGCAAGAGCACGTTGCTGAATATCATCAGCACCTTGGACCGTCCAACCAGCGGCAGCGTTGTCATCAACGGCAGACAAACAACAAAGATGACAAAGGCCGACTTAGCCTTGCTGCGAAACGAGACCATCGGTTTCGTGTTCCAGTTCCATTACCTGCTGCCGGAGTTCACAGCGCTTGAAAATGTGCTGATGCCAGCGCGTATCAGGGACGGCAAGGTCACCAAAGATACACTCGACCGCGCTCGAGAGTTGCTCAAGCTGATGGGCATTGAGAAGGTGGCCAACAACAACGCCGGCAAGATGTCCGGCGGCCAGCAGCAGCGAACCTCCATCGCCCGCTCACTGATCAACAACCCGCGCATCATCCTGGCCGATGAGCCCACCGGCAACTTGGACAGCGAATCCACCGAAGTTGTGTATGACATCATGCGCGACATCAATGAGCGCTTCAAAACCACTTTCCTGATCATCACGCATGACCGCAGGATTGCCCAGAAAGCCGACCGCATTATTGAAATCAAGGATGGCCGCATTCACCTTGACCTGGTTAACTCGCTGGCTGCGAAAAACGCGGCTCAATCAGCATGAAACATTGCTATGGATGGATTGCGCCATGCATCACATGAAACACATCATCAAAATCAGTTGATACAAATTGGCCCGTCTCATATGGAGGCGGGTCATTGTGTTTGAGGGGTAAAAAGTGTTGACAATCCACAACGACATTGCAGTAGACAATTAACCATTCCGTGATTTCGTATGGCTAGATTTGGTATTTGACAACGGAAAGCTATCAGGGTATTTTGATGGTGATGAGAGTTCTCCCACCAACCGAGTATGTATAGCTGTTTCAATATGATTTCCGATGAGTAGGCGCTCCACCGACACATCCAAACCTCAGATTCCGTATTTGAATGTTAACTTAAAACATAGTGAGACATCCTGATTCAGCATTCAACCAGACACTCAATATGTCAAGGCAATCATTAAATTGTATCAAACTCTGCAGGATAATATCTATGTTCCTACTGATTTTGATACAAAATGA
>DUTZ01000015.1 GCA_012841845.1 Actinomycetales bacterium
ACGCGAGGTAGATGACGGAGCTGATCGTGGTGACGAACACCGAGACGGGCACGCCCGGCGCCAGCGAGAGCAGCATGCCGCCCACGGCCGCGATCTCGGCGAAGACGATGGTCAGCGCGATGGACCGGCCCGGGCTCGAGGTGACCGCGGCGGCGGCCGCGGCCGGCGTGATGAGCAGCGAGAGCACGAGCAGGGCGCCCACGATCTGGACGGCCTGCGCGGCCGCCAGGCCCACGAGGACGGCGAAGACCAGGTTGAGCGCCCGCACCGGCACGCCCCGGGCAGCGGCGACCTCGGGGTCGGCGGAGGAGAACACCAGCGGGCGGTAGAGGAGGACGAGCGCGCCGCAGATGATCGCGGCGACGATCGCCATCTGCACGATCCCGTGCTGGGACACCCCCACGATCTGGCCGGTGAGCAGCGAGAAGCTGGCGCCGGAGCGGCCCGGGTAGAGGTGGATGAACAGCACCGCCATGCCGAGGCCGAACGCCATGATGACGCCGATCGAGCTGTCGCGCTGCGAGGCCCGCGAGCCCATGAGGCCGAACATCAGGGCGGCGATCACCGAGCCGAGGACCGCACCCAGGCCCAGGTTGGCGCCGAAGAGCAGGGCCGCGGCCGCGCCGGTGAGGGCGAGCTCGCTGGTGCCGTGCACGGAGAAGGACATCTGCCGCATCACGATGAACGGGCCGATCGCGCCGGCGAGCAGCCCCAGCAGCGCGATGGCGACGAGGCCGAAGACGACGAAGTCCTGCTGCAGGAGGTACGCGGTGGTCTCGACGTCGGCGATCGAGCCGAGGATCTCGAGGAGCCGGTCCATCAGTGGGCCTCGCCGTCGTGGTCGTGGTGGTGGCCGGTGGGCCAGGGCTCGGCGCACAGGTGCTGGGTGTCGCCCACGACGATGATCTGGCCGCGCACGCGCAGGACCTCGACGGGTGCGGAGAACAGCTCCGACATGACCTCGGAGGTGAACACCTCGTCCGGGGTGCCGATGCGGTGCTTGCCGTCCACCAGGTAGATCACGCGGTCCACCATCGGCAGGACCGGGTTGATCTCGTGGGTGACAAAGACGACGGCGGTGTCGTGCTCCCGCCGGCGGTGGTCGAGGACGGCGGCCACGGTGCGCTGGCCGGTGAGGTCCAGGCTGAGCAGCGGCTCGTCACAGAGCATGACGCACGGGTCGCAGGCGATGGCCTGGGCCACGCGGACGCGCTGCTGCTCGCCGCCGGACATGCGGCCCATCGGCTTGTCCGCCAGCCGGGTGGCCTCGAGGCGGGCGAGCGCCTCGTCGACGGTCCGCCGCTTGGCGCCGCGGCCCATCGGCCGTCCGGGGCCCCACCGGGTGCCGTCGATGCCCAGCCCCACCAGGTCGCGGCCGCGCAGGGTGAGGCCGGGGTCGAAGGACTTCTGCTGCGGCACGTAGCCGAGGTGCGTGCCGCGGTCGCCGGGCGGGCGCCCGTCCACGGTCACGGTCCCGGCGTCCGGCTCGAGCTCGCCGAGGAGAACCTTGAGCAGCGTGGTCTTGCCGGAGCCGTTGGGGCCGAGGACCGCGAGGAACTCGCCCGGCGCCACGTCGAGGTCGAGGTTCTCGACAAGGGTGCGGCCGCCCCGGGAGATCGTCACGCCGCGCAGCGTGACGACCGGCCCGGGCCCGGGGCTGCCGACGGGATGGGGGGACACGGGGATCAGTGTCCCCCGTCCGCCGGCTCGGCCTGCGAGAGGGTCTCGACGAGGTCATCGACGATGCCGGTCATCCAGCCGAGGTAGTCCTCGCCGTCGGGCAGGGTCTCGGTGAGCTCGATGACGGGGACGTCGGCGTCCCGGGCGGCGTCGCGCACCCGGGCGGTCACGGACGTCTCGGTCTGGGTGTTGAAGGCCAGGAAGTCGACCTCCTTCTCCCGGAGCAGGTCCAGCGTGGCGGTGAGGTCGGCGGCCGAGGGGTCGGAGTCGTCCTCGATCGCGGCGAGGAAGCCGTGCGGGGTCTTGTCGGCCATGTGGGCCATCTCGAACAGGTGCGCGCCGATCGGCTCGGTCTGCGCGTAGGAGAAGTGGCCGCGGTCGTGGACCCCGTCCACCTTCTCCTCGAGCTTGGCGATCCCCTCGCCGAACGCGGCGGCGTTCTCGCGGTACGTCCCGGCGTTGTCGGAATCGAGCTCGGCCAGCTCCTCGGCGACCCGCTCGGCGACCGCCGCGGCGGTGGGCAGGTGGAACCACACGTGCTCGTTGGTCGTGGCGCCGGAGCCGTGGTCGTGGCCGTGGTCGTCCTCGCCGTGGTCGTGGGCGTCGGCCTCGTGGTCGTGGCCCTCGTCGCCGTGGTCGTGCCCGTCCTCGCCGTGGTCGTGGTCGCCGTGGTCGTGCGCCTCGACGGTCGTGGAGGTGACGCGCTCGAACTCGTCCACGGCGCGGACCACCGGCACGTCGCCGGCGTTCTCCAGGGCGCGGTCGACAAAGGAGTCGTAGCCGGCGCCGTTGTAGACCACCAGGTCGGCGTTCGACACGGTCGCGGCGTCGGCCGGGCTCGCCTCGTAGGAGTGCGGGTCGGCGGTGGGGTCGGAGATGACGGACTCGACCGTGACGTCCGGGCCCGCGACCTGCTCGGCGATGTCGCCGTACACGGTCGTCGAGGCGACGATCCGGAGCCCGTCGGAGCCGGCGTCACCGGAGCCGGAGCCGTCGGACGAGCAGGCGGTGAGCGCGCCGCCGGCGAGGACGAGCGCGGCGGTGAGCGCGCCGAGCCGGCGGACGGCGGTGGGGCGGGCGGAGCGGTGGGTCACGACGGGGCCTCTTCCGATGTAATGGGAACCGTTGTCGTTAAGAATAGGCCCGTCTGTCCCCGTTCCCCTCATCGCCTCCCCCGCTCCCCGGCCCCGGTCGCGGGGCCGTCCGGGCTGCGCTGGGCTGATGCACGCATGCGAATGTGTGCAGCCGGGGGTGGGCGGCGTTCGCCCAGCGCAGCCGGGGTGCGGGAGGTCAGCGCGCGGCGCGCAGACGCACGAGCTCGCGGAGGAGGTCCACGACCGTCGGGATGTCGGCCACCCGGTAACCGGCGGCAGTCTCGCCGTCACCGACCTTGACCCCGATGTCCTCGGGCCGCAGGCGGGCGAACCCGCGCTCGTCGGTGACGTCGTCGCCGAGGAACAGCGCGACCTCGGCGCCGGTCTGCTCGACCAGGCGCTCGATGGCGGCGCCCTTGCTGGCCTCGCGCACGGCGATCTCCACGACGTTCTTGCCCTCGGTGACGAAGACGCCGTCGAAGGTCGCCGGCCCGGCCATCGCCTCGGCCATGGCACGTTCCCGCCCGGCCGGGTCCTCCACCGGTCGCACGTGCAGCACGGCGGCGGTGGGCTTGGACTCGACGTGCGCGCCGGGGGTCCGGTCGACGATCTCGCCGAACGCCTCGTGCAGGCGGGCGAGCAGGGCCTCGGCCTCGGGGTCCAGGGGCTGCTCGAAGCCGCCCTCCCACTCGGAGCCGTGGCTGCCCACGAGCACGATCGGCGCGGAGGCGCCGCTCACGCCGGCCAGGCCCTCCCGGTTGCGGCCGGACAGCAGGGCGACGGTGGTCTCGGGCAGGGCGGCCAGCTCGGCCAGGACGTCGAGCGCGCCCTCGATGGGAACCGCCTTGGTGGGGTCGTCGACGAACGGCGCGAGCGTGCCGTCGTAGTCGCTCGCGATGACGAGGTGGCGGGCGCCGGCGGCGCGCTGCAGCGCCTCGGCGAGGTCGGGGGACAGGTCGGCGCGGGTGGCGTCGGTGCTCATGGACCCCAGGGTAGGCGGGTTCGGCGGGGCGGGG
>DUTZ01000204.1 GCA_012841845.1 Actinomycetales bacterium
CGCCCGTCGAGGGCGCCCCGCCCGCCGCCGAGCTCGCCCCCGCGCCCGCCCAGCCGGAGCTCGGCACCGCGTACATCGACTGCGTGGCGAGCCCGGCCGGCGGCGGCGTCGAGGTCCACACGATCCTCGTCGCGGACGACGACCTCTGGCACCTCGCCATGGTCCGCCCCGAGGTGCCGCGCACCCCCGTCTCCGAGGCGCGCGCCCTCGAGGCCACGCACCGGCTGGCCCTGGAGATCCTCGGCTGAGGTGAGGCGACTCTCACCGGTTCCCACACCCGCGGGGCCCGGATCCGCGGTGGTCGCGAGCCGATCCCTGCTCACCCGCCGGGTGGCCTCCCCCCGGCGGGGCCGGACGATGTCACAGAACTCGCTGTGCGTGCGATATACACATGCCACCCCACGCGGTACCGTGTGACTGATGTTGCGCGTGTGACGCGTGTGACCAATGTGCTGCCGCCCGACCACCCGCACGAGGAGAACGATGTCCCGCCGGTCCCGTCTCATCGCGACCCTGCTCGCCGCCGTCGGCCTCGTGGCCGGGCTCGCCCCCGCCGCCTCGGCCCAGCCCTTCCCCGGAATCCCCGTCGGGAGCGAGATCCCCGCCGGCATCGAGATCCCGGCGATCGAGACCGCGCCGGTGTGGACCCCGGTCATCCCCGGCGTCCGGACCCCCGTCGTCACGGTGCCCACCCCCGCACCGCCGCGGCCCGCACCCGAGTACTCGTGGGCGTCGATCTTCCCCACGCACAACGAGATCGTGGGCGTGGCCCAGCCCGTCATGATCACCTTCGACAAGCCCATCCGGGACCGCGCCCGCGCCGAGGCCACCATCGGCGTCCGCACCGCCCCCGAGGTGTCCGGCAAGTTCTACTGGATCAGCGACACGGAGGTGCGCTGGCGCCCCCACCACTTCTGGCCGTCGAACACCTCGGTCACCGTCTGGGTGGGCGGGCGCGAGCGCGTCTTCAAGACCGGTGACGCCGTGGTCTCCACCTACGACAACGCCACCAAGACCGTCACCGTCACCCGCAACGGCCACGTCGTCCGCACCATGCCCGCCTCCGCCGGCCGGGACGCCTACCCCACCTACAACGGCATCTACTACAACGGCTGGCGCGCACGGAAGGTCCACATGGACTCCTCCACCTGGGGCCTCGCGCAGGACGCCGGCGGCTACGACGTGGTGGTGGACGACGGCGTGCGGCTGAGCTACGACGGCATCTTCATCCACTCCGCCCCCTGGTCGATCGCCGACCAGGGTCACCGCAACGTCTCGCACGGCTGCATCAACGTCAGTCCCGAGAACGCCCGCTGGTACTACGACAACACCCGCAACGGCGACCCCTTCATCGTCAAGGGCACCACCGGCGGCCACTTCGGCGCCTTCGACGGCCAGGGCGACTGGAACTACTAGACCGTCTACCCTGGACACACCCCCCACGCTTCCCCGAGGAGACCCCATGACCCGCACCTCCCGGTCCTCGGCGCTGGCCGCGATCCTCGCCGCCTTCGCCCTCGTCCTGGGCCTCGCCCCGGCCGCGAGCGCCCAGTCGGTCATGCCGATCAGCCCGCCCGGCCTCCCGCAGCTCGAGAACGCGCCGGTCCCGGTGCCGCCCGTGCCGGGCCTGCCGGTCCTCACCTACCCGGTGATCGGCCCGGAGCGGCCCGACGCCGAGTACGGCGGCGTGAGCATCTTCCCCACCCCCGACGAGACCGTGGGCGTGGCGCAGCCCGTCATGTTCTTCTTCGACCGCCCCATCCGCGACCGGGCGCGCGCCGAGGCCACCCTCGGCGTCCGCACCGAGCCGCCGGTGTCCGGCAAGTTCTACTGGATCAGCGACACGGAGGTGCGCTGGCGGCCCCATCACTTCTGGCCCGCCAACTCCTCGGTCACCGTGTGGGCCGGCGGCAAGCGCCAGCAGTCCTTCCGCACCGGCGACGCGCTCGTCGCCGAGTTCGACGACAACACCAAGCTCATCACCGTCACCCGCAACGGCCAGCACGTGCGGACGATGAAGGCCTCGGCGGGGCGCGCCGGCTGGGAGACCTACAACGGCATCTACTACACCGGCCAGCGCGGCCGCGAGGTGCGTATGAACTCCGAGGCCTTCGGCCTGCGCATCGAGGACGGCGGGTACGACTCGATCGTCAACGACGCCGTCCGGATGAGCTACGACGGCATCTACATCCACTCCGCCCCGTGGTCGCTCGCCGACCAGGGCGTGCGCAACGTCTCGCACGGCTGCATCAACGTCAGCCCCGAGGACGCCCGCTGGTACTACGACAACACCCGCAACGGCGACCCGATCATCGTCAAGAACGGCCCCGGCCGCCCCTTCGGCGCCTTCGACGGCCAGGGCGACTGGAACTACTGACCCCCGACCATACGTATTTCAACGCCTGTACCGTTTCGTCTTGAGCAGGCAACCCGTGGTCTATCGTCCAGTAGGGAACCGTTTACCCGTCACGTCGAGGCTTCCCCTGTGCAGACTTCCCCCTCCCCGTCGGCCGAGAAACCGGCCGCCGCGCCCGCCGAGCGCACCCGGCCGTCGCCCTGGCGTCGAGGCGGCAGTGGCCGGGAGAAGCTGCTGTTCCTCGCGCTGGTCCTGCCCAACCTCGCGCTGCTCGGGATCTTCACCTACCGGCCGCTGATCGACAACATCCGGCTGAGCTTCTTCGACTGGAACATCTCCTCCCCCACCTCGACCTTCATCGGCTTCGACAACTACATCGAGTGGTTCGGGCGGGACGACAGCTGGCTGATCCTGCGGAACACGGGCATCTTCACCGTCTCCGCCGTCGTCGGCTCCATGGTCCTCGGCCTGGCGCTCGCGCTGCTGCTCGACCAGCAGCTCGTCGGCCGCGGCGTCGTCCGCTCCGCGGTGTTCGCGCCGTTCGTCATCGCCGGGGCCGCGATCGGCGTGGCCTTCCAGTTCATCTTCGACCCGCGCTTCGGCATGATCTCGGCGCTGCTCACGATGGTCGGTCTGCCGGTGCCGAACTTCTACCAGGACCCGGACTGGGCGTTGGCGATGATCACCATCACCTACATCTGGAAGAACCTGGGCTACTCGTTCGTCATCTACCTCGCGGCCCTGCAGGCCAAGCCCATCGAGCTCTACGAGGCGGCGGAGATCGACGGCGCGAGCCGGTGGACCACGTTCCGCTCGGTGACCCTGCCGATGCTGCGGCCCACCACGTTCTTCCTGTCCATCACGGTGATGCTCAACTCGCTGCAGGTCTTCGACATCATCTACGTCATGACCCGCGGCGGCCCCCAGGGCAACGCCACCACCACGATGGTCTACCAGGTGTACCAGGAGACCTTCCAGAACTTCCGCGCCGGCTACGGCGCGACGGTGGCCACCATCATGTTCCTCATCCTGCTGGTCATCACCTACCTGCAGGTCCGCGTCATGGACAGGAACGCGCGATGAACAACATCCAGGGCCGCTCCACGGCCGCCAAGGTCGCCGGCTACGCGGTGATGGCGCTCGTCCTGCTCATCATCGGCCTGCCGCTGTTCTGGGTCGTCATCACCTCGCTCAAGCCGGACAACCAGGTGTACGTGCAGCCGCCGATCTGGTGGCCCAACCCGATCTCGACCGAGGCCTACCCACAGGTGCTCTCCAACGTGCCGTTCCTCCGGTACTTCACCAACTCGCTGGTCATCACGGGCCTGCTCAGCGTCATCAAGATCACGCTCGGCGTGCTCGCCGCCTACGCGTTCGTCTTCCTGCGCTTCCCCGGCCGGAGCATCCTGTTCATGACGGTCCTGGCCGCGCTCATGGTGCCCAACCAGATCACGGTGATCTCCAACTACGCGCTCGTCGCCCAACTCGGCTGGATCAACACGTTCCAGGGCATCATCATCCCGCTCGCCGGTGTCGCCTTCGGCACCTTCCTCATGCGCAACCACTTCCTCACGCTGCCCTACGAGATCATCGAGGCCGCACGGATCGACGGCTGCGGCCACCTCAAGCTGCTGTTCCGGGTGGTGCTCCCCATGAGCTGGCCGACCCTCGTCGCGTTCGCGCTCATCACCGTCGTCAACGAGTGGAACGAGTACCTGTGGCCGTTCCTCATCGCCTCCGACGACAAGGTCGCGCCCCTGCAGGTCGGCCTGGCGCGCCTGGTCAACACCGACGGCGGCTACACCGACTGGCCCATGGTCATGGCGGCCACCGTCCTCACCATCACGCCCATCCTCGTCGTGTTCCTCATCCTCCAGCGCCACATGATCAAGGGCCTGACCTCCGGCGCGGTGAAGGGTTGACCCGAACCGCACTGCTCCCCACCACCCCCGCCGGACCAGATCGGCCCCGGCGCAACGGAAAGGATCGAACCGCATGAATCCCATCACCCGTCGCGGCTTCCTCGGCGTCATCGGCGTCGGCGCGGCCGCCACCACCCTCGGCGCCTGCGCGGGCACGGGGTCCGATTCCGGCGGCAACGGCTCCGGCGGCTCCGGCGGGGAGGGTGGCGGCGGCACCATCACCTTCTGGTCCAACCACCCCGGCGACTCCAAGGACCTCGAGACCGAGATCATCGAGGCGTTCCAGTCCGAGAACCCGGACCTCACCGTGAACCTCGTCGACGCCGGCAAGAACTACGAGGAGGTCGCCCAGAAGTTCAACGCGGCGCTCACCGGCGGCGACCTGCCCGACGTCGTCGTCGTCTCCGACGTCACGTGGTTCAACTTCGCGCTCAACGACCAGCTCGCCCCGCTGGGCGATCTGTTCGACGAGGCCGGCGTGGACACCGACGACTACGTGGACGCCCTGCTCGGCGACTACGTCCTCGAGGAGAACAACTACGGCGTGCCCTTCGCGCGCTCCACCCCGCTCTTCTACTACAACAAGGACGTCTGGAGCGAGGCCGGCCTGCCCGACCGCGGCCCCGAGAACTGGGACGAGTTCGCCGAGTGGGCCCCGCGTCTCCAGGAGGCCATCGGCGGCGGCAAGCACGCCATCGCGATGTACGACGGCTCCAACTACATGGACTGGACCGGCCAGAACATCATCTGGGACTTCGACGGCGCGTTCTCCCGCGACTGGGAGCCGACCTTCACCGAGGACGCCACCATCCGCGGCATGGAGTACGTCAAGAAGCTCAACGACGACGGCTTCCTCGTGGTCTCCGCCGACTCGATCGTCGAGTTCGGCTCCGGCCTCGCCGCGTGCGCGCTGGCCTCGACGGGCTCGCTCGCCACCGCCAAGGCCAACGCGAACTTCGAGTTCGGCACCGCCTTCCTGCCCGGTGCGGCCGAGAAGGACTCCTGCCCCACCGGCGGCGCCGGCGTCGCGATCCCCGCCGGGATCTCGGACGAGCGCAAGCTCAACGCCATGAAGTTCATCGACTTCCTCACCAACACGCAGAACACCGCCAAGTTCTCGCAGGGCACGGGATACATGCCCGTCCGCAAGTCGGCCCGCGAGGCCCAGGAGATCAAGGACTACCTGGAGGAGACCCCCCAGGCCGCCACCGCGATCGACCAGCTCGAGCACACCCGCCCGCAGGACAACGCCCGCGTGCTCGTGCCCAACGGCGGTCGCCGGATCGGCGGTGCCTTCGACAGCATCCTCGGCGGCGCCGACGTCCGCCAGACCATGCAGCAGGTCCAGGACGAGACCGCGGAGATCATCGAGCGGCAGATCCAGCCGAAGCTCGACAACTAGCCGCTTCGCGGTGTGCCGTCGCCACCCGGGACCACCGGGGGGCGACGGCACACCGGGCGCAGCCCGAAGGAGTTCACCAAGACCATGGCCACCGTCCGCTTCGACCACGCGACCCGCCGCTTCGACAAGGGGGCGGCCCCGGCGGTCGACTCGCTCGACATCGACATCGCCGACGGCGAGTTCCTCGTGCTCGTCGGCCCGTCGGGGTGCGGCAAGTCCACCAGCCTGCGGATGCTTGCCGGGCTCGAGCCCGTGGACGAGGGCCGGGTCCTCATCGACGACCGCGACGTCACCGGCGTCGCCCCCCGCGACCGCGACGTCGCCATGGTCTTCCAGAACTACGCGCTCTACCCCAACATGACCGTCGCCCAGAACATGGGCTTCGCCCTGCGCAACGCCGGCGTCAACAAGGCCGACACGCGCAAGCAGGTCGAGGAGGCGGCGCGGATCCTGCACCTCGAGCCGCTGCTCGACCGCAAGCCGTCCCAGCTCTCCGGCGGCCAGCGCCAGCGCGTCGCGATGGGCCGCGCGATCGTCCGCCGCCCCAAGGTGTTCTGCATGGACGAGCCGCTGTCCAACCTCGACGCCAAGCTCCGCGTCTCCACCCGCGGCGAGATCGCCGGCCTGCAGCGGCGGCTCGGCGTGACGACCGTGTACGTCACCCACGACCAGGTCGAGGCCATGACCATGGGCACCCGCGTCGCCGTGCTCAAGGACGGCATCCTGCAGCAGGTGGCCGCGCCGCGCGAGCTCTACGACCGGCCGGTCAACGCCTTCGTCGCCGGCTTCATCGGAACCCCCGCCATGAACCTGCTCGAGGCCCGCGTCGAGGACGGCCGCGCGCTGTTCGGCACCGCCGAGGTTCCCGTCCCGGCGGCCGGCCGCGAGCGCCTCACCGTCGGCGCACGCCCCGAGGCGCTCCACCCCGTCGGCGAGTCCGACCCCGGCCTCGACCTCGAGGTGGACCTCGTCGAAGAGCTCGGCGCCGAGTCGTACGCGTACGGCCACACCGCCGACGGCGACCGCATCTGCGTGCGCCTCGACCGCCGCCAGGGCACCACCGTCGGCTCCACGCTCCGCGTCGCGCCCGTCGAATCCGAGGTCCTCGCCTTTGACCTCGACTCCGGCGACCGCCTCGACTGAATCCGCCGCCGCTGCCGCCGCCGCCGTCGCTGCCGCCGCCGCTGCCGCCGCCGCTGCCGCCGGTTTGCACAACATGAGCAAGGCAACGGCCGAGTAGACCCCGTGCTGGCGTTGTGCATTCCGCCGCTACCGGCCGCTGCCGCCGCTGCCGCCGGTTTGCCCAACACGAGCACGGCAACGGCCGAGTAGACCCCGTGCTGGCGTTGTGCATTCCCGGGGCTGGGGCGGCGCAGAGGCCGTCAGCGCGGCGGCACCGGGGCGAGCACGCCCACGAGGCCGTCGGCCGGCACGCACCGCGGCGGCCGGGCCGACGAGCCTGCGCCTGCGCCCCCACCCAGCGCATCGGCCACCAGATCCACCGCCCGAGGCGAGGCCAGCACGGTGAGGTGGCCGGATCGATCGGCCTCGCAGCCGTCCTGCAGCCGGAGCACCTCCAGCCGCACGTCCGCGGGCACCTCGGGTGCGGACACGGGCCCGGTCATCTCGTCCGCGTCGGACACGATCGCCACGTGCCGGACTCCACGGGCGTAGGGGATGCCGTCGGCGCCGCGCCAGGCGAGGTTCGCCTCGACGTCGCGACGAGACGTCTCGGCCGAGAGCACGCCCAGCGCCGCCGCCACGAACTCCGGCGGTCCCTCGCCGAAGCGCGCCGGGTCCACGCCCAGCGTGACGACGGTGCGCACCGCGTCCGGCCGCTCGACCGCCGCCACGTACGCCGCCGCGACCGCCCCCTGCGAGTGCCCCACCAGGTCCACGCGCGCGGCCCCGGTCAGGGCTCGGACGCGGTCGATCTCGGCCACGAG
>DUTZ01000205.1 GCA_012841845.1 Actinomycetales bacterium
CCTCGCTCGACGGGCTGCCGCGGCCCGACGCGGTGTTCGTCGGCGGCGGCGTCACCGCGCCCGGGCTGCTCGACGCCTGTTGGGACGCGCTGCGACCGGGCGGCCGGCTCGTCGCCGCGGCCGTGACGCTGGAGTCCGAGCGCGTGCTCGCCGACCGGCACGCGACCCACGGCGGCACGCTCACCCGACTCGGGGTGGAGACCGCCGAGCCGCTCGGGTCGTTCACCGGGTGGCGGCCGGCGCGGCCCGTCGTCCACCTGGAGTGCGTCAAACCCGTCGAACCGCCCGAGGAGGGGTCCACCCCGTGACCGTGTACTTCATCGGCGCCGGTCCCGGCGCCGCGGACCTGCTCACCCTCCGCGCGGCCCGCCTCGTCGCCCGCTGCGGGACCTGCCTCTACGCCGGTAGCATCGTTCCGCGCGAGGTGCTGGCGTCCTGCCCGCCCACCGCGCGGATCGTCAACACCGCCCGCATGCCACTCGGCGACATCCTGGCCGAGATCCTTGCCGCACACGCCCGGGGTGACGACGTCGCGCGCCTGCACTCCGGTGACCCGTCCGTGTACTCGGCG
The DNA here is from genome assembly GCA_012841845.1 of Actinomycetales bacterium. Taxonomy (GTDB): domain Bacteria; phylum Actinomycetota; class Actinomycetes; order Mycobacteriales; family Mycobacteriaceae; genus Dietzia. The sequence continues at coordinate 572 of DUTZ01000205.1, forward strand.
GTCGACGAGCAGATCCGCGCGCTCGACGCCGAGGGGATCGACTGGGAGATCGTCCCCGGAGTCCCCGCCTTCGCCGCCGCGGCAGCCGGCCTCGGGGTGGAACTGACGGTCCCGCACGTCTCCCAGTCGGTGATCCTCACCCGCGTCGACGGCCGCGCCACGCCGATGCCGCCGGGGGAGGATCTGGCCTCGGTGTGTGCGTCCGGCGCCACCGCCGTCATCCACCTCGCCGCGGCCCAGATGCCGCGCGTGGTCCGCGAACTCACACCGATCTACGGCGCCGACTGCCCGGCGGCCGTGGTGGCGTTCGCCAGCCGCCCCGACGAGGTGACCCTGCGGGGCACGCTCGCCGACATCGCCGGGAAGGTCGAGGAGGCCGGCGTCACCCGGACCGCCGTGATCATCGTGGGGAACGTGCTGGACCGCGGGGGCACCGACGACGCGCTCCGCAGCTTCCTGTACTCCGACGACCGCCCGCGCGACGCCGAGGGGCGGACCGTCTGCGCACCCACGCCCTCCGCTGCGGCGCCCCCCTCACCGCCGGTCACGCCGCCGACGCCCGCCTCGCCGCCGGGCCGGATCCTCGTGTTGGGTGGAACGAGCGAGGGCCGGCAACTGGCCGACCTTCTCGATTCCGCGGGCCTCGACGTCGTCACCTCGCTCGCCGGGCGGGTCTCCCGCCCCCGGCTTCCGCGCGGCGAGGTGCGCATCGGGGGGTTCGGCGGCCCCGACGGGTTGGTCCGCTGGCTCCGCGAGCACGACGTGAGCGCCGTCATCGACGCCACCCACCCCTTCGCCGAGCGGATCTCCGGGTCCGCCTCCGAGGCCACGGCCGCGACCGGCGTCCCGCTGCTGCGCCTCCACCGGCCCGCCTGGGAACCGCGGGAGGACGACGCCTGGATCCGCGTGCCGGACATGGACGCCGCGGCCCGCACCGTCCGCGAGCGCTTCCGCCGGCCGATGCTCACCGTCGGTCGGCAGGGGCTCGGCTTCTTCGCCGGGGACACCCGCGGCTCGTACCTCATCCGCTGCGTCGAGCCGCCCGAGGGGCCGCTGCCACACCGCTACCTGCTGGTGCTCGACAGGGGTCCGTTCGGCGTGGACTCCGAGCGCACGCTCATGGCGCGGCACCGGATCGACGTGCTGGTGACCAAGAACAGCGGCGGAGAGGCCACCGAGGCCAAGCTCGAGGCCGCGCGCGAGCTGCGGATCCCCGTGGTGATGGTGGACCGGCCCGCGGCGCCGGCGGCCGAGACGGTGCACACCGTCGACGACGCGGCCCGCTGGCTGGTCGCCCGGTTCGGTTCACGCTGACCCCCGCCGGCCCGCGCCCCGGGCCCC
>DUTZ01000206.1 GCA_012841845.1 Actinomycetales bacterium
CCCCGCCACGGCCGGCGGACAGGGCGCCCAGGCCCGGGGCCGGGATCGAGGTGTGCGCGCCGTCGGCGTACGAGCCGGCCCACGCCACCACGCCGAGGACCGGCAGGCCCATGCGCGCCGCGACGTCGCCGCGGGCGAGCAGGATCGTGCCGCCGCCCTGCGACTCCACGAACCCGCCGCGCCGGCGGTCGTTGGCCCGGCTGTAGTGGCGCTCGTCGATGCCCTTGGCCGCCATGGCCGCCGAGTCCGCGGTGGCGGACATGTCGGCGAAGCCCTGGATGCCCTCGATGGACAGGTCGTCGAACCCGCCGGCCACCACGAACTCGGCCTTGCCGGCGCGGATCTTGTCGAAGCCCTCCTCGACGGACACGGCCGTGGTGGCGCAGGCGGCCACCGGGTGGACCATCGCGCCGTAGCCGCCCACGTAGGACTGCATGACGTGCGCGGCCACCACGTTGGGCAGCGCCTCCTGCAGCGTGTCGTTGGCGCGCGACCGACCCAGGAGCCCGTCGATGTAGAGCGAGCGCATGCTGGTCATGCCGCCCATGCCGGTGCCCTGGGTGTTGGCGACGTCGGCCGGGTGGACGTGGGCGAGCAGCTCCGCCGGCGTGAAGCCCGAGGAGATGAACGCGTCCACGGTGGCCACGAGGTTCCACGCGGCCACGCGGTCCATGCCCGAGGCCATGTCGGCCGGGATGCCCCACGCGGTGGGGTCGAAGCCGGTCGGGATCTGGCCACCCACCACGCGGGTGAGCGTGGTGCGGCGCGGCACGCGGATCTCGGTGCCGGCCCTGCGGGTCACCACCCAGTCGCCGGAGGCGTCGTGCGTGACGACCGTGTTCTCCGGGTCGGCCTCGAGGTAGGCGCGGGCCTGGGCCTCGTCGTCCACCACAAAGGTGAGGTCCTCCGGCAGGAACACCGAGGTCAGCAGCGGCGCCTCGCCCGCGAACATCTCCGCCCCGGCGTCGTCGGCGTAGCGGCGCACGCCCACGCGGGCCAGGACCTCCTCGCCGAAGCGCTCGGCGATGTCGGCCTCGTCGATCGGCTCACCCGTCTCGGTGACGGTCCAGCCGGCCCGCGGCGAGTCCTCCCAGGTGATGAGGCCGGTGGACCAGGCGAGCTCCACCACGCCGGCGGCGCTGAGCTCGCCGGAGGTCTCCACCTCGAAGCGGGTGCGGGCGCTGCCGTAGGGGCCGACCTCGCCGGCGCCCACGATCACGACCATGTCCTCGAGGTCCTGCGTGACCTCGCCCCACTCGGGGCGCTCGTCGGCCACCACGGCGGGCGGCGACGGCAGCGCGGCGATGGTGCCCTCCGCCGTGTTCTCCTCGACGTCCGTCGAGGTCGCCGGGCGGTCGGCGGCCAGGGCCGACATGTCGAGGTCGGCCGTGCCGAGCCCGCCGGTGAGATCGACGGTGACGGGGCCGTCGCCGGCCGCGTCGCGGAAGTCCGGCGTGCACCAGCGCAGCAGCTCGGTGGCCATCTCGGCGGTGGACCAGGTGCTCACGCCGGCGGCCTCGACGGCCTCGACGAGCGGGTCGTTGTGGCCCATGAGCCCGGTGCCGCGGACCCAGCCGATGATCGCGTGGACAAAGGTCACGCGCTCGGACCAGGACTTCTCCGAGCCCCACTTGGCGATCATGGCGTCGAGCGCGGCCTTGGCCTCGCCGTAGGCGCCGTCGCCGCCGAAGATGCCGCGGTTGGGCGAGCCCGGCAGCACCACGTGCAGGCGGGAGTCCACGTCGGTGTCGGCGCCGATCGCGCCGAGCCCGGCGACGAGCTTCTCCACGCTCCACAGCAGGACGCGCATCTCGGTCTCGGCCCGCGGGCCGGCGTCGGCCATCGAGCCCTGGACGCGCGGGGCGGCGAAGGGGAACAGCAGCGTCGGCGTGAGCGCCGGCTTGAGGACTGTGGTCTGCCCGCCCATGCTCTCGGCGTGCTCGCTGCCCACCCACTCGACGAGGGCGTCCACGTCGGAGTACGAGGTGAGGTTGGCCGGCAGCACCCACAGGGCCGCACCGCCACGGGCGTGCGTGCGGTAGAGGTCCTTGAAGAAGGCCAGCTTGCGCGCGTCCAGGCTCGAGGTGGTGGCCACGACGGTGGCCCCGCCCGCGAGGAGACGCCCGGTGACGGCCGCGGCGATGGAGCCCTTGCCGGCGCCGGTGACGACGGCGACGTCGGAGGCGTACTCGCCGGCGAACTCCTCGGCGGCGGCCTCGGCGATCGCCCGGAAGGCGTCCGCGTGGGCGTCGCGCCGCGCGTCCGTGGCCCGGCCGGCCCACCAACGGGCCTGCTC
>DUTZ01000207.1 GCA_012841845.1 Actinomycetales bacterium
CCCCGCGGGCCCCGACGTCGCCTCGTGGCAGCACCCCGGCGGCGCGCCGATCGACTGGGGCGCGGTGCGCGGCGCGGGCAACGAGTTCGCGATCGTCAAGGCCACCGAGGGCCTGACCTACGTCAACCCCTACTACCTGCAGGACTCGCTCGGCATCAAGGCCGGCGGCATGCTCCGTGGCACCTACCACTACGCCGACGTGGCGCTGCCCGCCGCGCCCCAGGCCGCGCTCTACGCGGCGGTGTCGGTGGGCAACGGGCTGCCGGGCGACCTGCCGCCGGTGGTCGACATCGAGGACGCCAAGGGCCGCTCGCCCGCCCAGCTGTCGGCCTGGCTCCGCGAGTTCCTCGCCACCACAGAGGAACTCACCGGCCGGACGCCGATGATCTACACGTACCCGCACTTCTGGCGCACCGCGATGGGGAACACGTGCGAGTTCGGCGCGTACCCGCTGTGGGTCGCGGAGTACACGGGCGGCGACGGGCCGTCGCTGCCCCTGCCGGGCTGCTGGGGGCAGTGGGCGTTCTGGCAGCACACCGACTCGGCGCGCATCCCGGGGGTCGCCGGGGGAGTGGACCGCAACGTCTACGGCGGGGTTGCCGGGCCGCTGGCGGCCATGGCCACGGGTAGCGGCGGCTGAGGGGCCCGCGTGGCGGGTTGGTGGAGCGGGCGACGGGAATCGAACCCGCGTATCCTGCTTGGAAGGCAGGGGCTTTACCATTAAGCTACGCCCGCGCATCGAGTGCTGACCTGCGGTTTCCGTGCTGATCGCGCTCGCGCCCGGCCCACATTACCGGACGCGACTGGCGCCCCCAACTCCCTGGGGCGCGGCCGCCGGAATCGGCGCGGTGCGGGGCCTGTCGTACACTTGCCGGGTTGGTCTGCGTCCCGGCGAGTGCCCGCGCGGCGCAGCGAGGCCGGGCAGCGGACACGCGAGTCACCGGGATGTGGCGCAGCTTGGTAGCGCATCCGCTTTGGGAGCGGAGGGTCGCAGGTTCGAATCCTGTCATCCCGACCAGCGGACCGAAATGCACGAACCCAGACGACTTCCCTAGGAGCGAACCACCGTGAAGAGCACTGTCGAGCAGCTGAACCCGACCCGGGTCAAGGTCACCGTCGAGGTGCCGTTCGCGGAGCTCGAGCCGGACTTCGACAAGGCGTACAAGCAGCTCGCCGGCCAGGTCAACATCCCCGGCTTCCGCCGCGGCAAGGCGCCGGCCAAGCTCCTCGAGGCCCGCATCGGTCGCGGGGCCGTGCTCGAGCAGGTCATCAACGACATGATCCCCAGCCGCTACGGCAACGCCGTCGAGGAGCACGACCTCAAGGTGCTGGCCCAGCCGGAGATCGAGATCACCAAGCTCGAGGACGGCGACGTCGTGGAGTTCGTGGCCGAGGTGGACGTGCGGCCGGAGATCACCCTCCCGACGTTCGCGGACCTCGCCGTCACCGTCGACGTCCCGGAGACCGACGACGCCGCCGTCGACGCCGAGCTCGACAACCTCCGCGCGCGCTTCGGCACCCTCAAGGGCGTCGAGCGGGGCGCGGAGAAGGGCGACTTCCTCTCCGTGGACCTGGCCGCCACCGTCGACGGCGAGCCGGTCGAGGACGCCTCCACCGAGGGCCTGTCCTACGAGCTCGGCTCGGGCACCCTCGTCGAGGGCCTCGACGACGCCGCCGAGGGCCTCAAGGCCGGCGAGTCCAAGGAGTTCGGCTCCTCGCTCGTCGCGGGCGAGCACGCCGGCAAGGACGCCGTCATCACCGTCACCGTCCAGTCCGTCAAGGAGCGCGAGCTGCCCGAGGCCGACGACGAGTTCGCGCAGATGGCCTCCGAGTTCGACACCCTCGACGAGCTCCGCGCCGACCTCGCCGAGAAGGTCGCGCAGCAGGCCAAGGCCGGGCTCGCCGGCGACATCCGCGACAAGGTCCTCGAGGCCCTGCTCGAGGCCACCGAGGTGCCCGCCCCGGAGTCGGTCGTCGAGTCCGAGGCCCACGCCCAGATGCACCAGCTCATCGAACAGTTCGGCGGCGACGCCTCGATCCTGGACCAGGCGCTGGCCGCCGAGGGCACCGACCGCGAGACCTTCGAGGCCGAGACCCGTGAGGGCGCCGCCCGCGCGATCCGCACCCAGCTCCTGCTCGACGCCGTGGCCGAGGAGGCCGGCACCGAGGTCTCGCAGGAGGAGCTCACGCAGCACATCATGTTCCAGGCCCAGCGCTACGGCATGGACCCGAACCAGTTCGTGCAGCAGATCCAGCAGGCCGGCCAGCTCGGCGCGCTGTTCTCCGACGTCCGCCGCTCCAAGGCGCTGGCCGACATCATCGTCCAGGTCGACGTCAAGGACTCCGACGGCAACGCGGTCGACACCTCCGAGTTCTTCGGCTCGGGTGACGACGCCGAGGCCGATGCCGATGCCGATGCCGACGATGCGACCGACGAGAAGGCCGAGAAGAAGCCGGCCAAGAAGGCGGCGGCGAAGAAGTCCACCAAGAAGAAGTCCGACGACGAGGACGCCGACGCCGAGAAGAAGCCGGCCAAGAAGGCCGCCAAGAAGAAGACCGAGAAGGCCGAGGAGAAGTCCGGGAAGGACGCCGACGCCTGATCAGGCCCGCACACGGTCACGACGGCCGGCCATCCCCCCGGGGTGGCCGGCCGTCGGCGTCCGGTCGGGGGCGGGGGAGGGCCCCACGGGCGACGCTCACAGCGAACAACCGGCCCGCCGGGACGGTTCCGTCGTAGCCGTTCGTTACTGTCGGACGTAACGGATGACGACTAGCGAAGGTAGGTACCCCGTGGCCCAGTCCCCGTCGACGCAGCCCGCGCTCAGCTCTCCCGGTTCGCACGGGCTCAGCCTGGGCGACTCGGTGTACGAGCGTCTCCTCCAGGAGCGGATCATCTTCCTGGGTTCCCAGGTGGACGACGACATCGCGAACCGCCTCTGCGCGCAGATCCTCCTGCTCGCCGCGGAGGACCCGTCGCGTGACATCGCGATGTACATCAACTCGCCCGGCGGCTCGGTGACTGCCGGCATGGCGATCTACGACACGATGCAGTTCGTGGAGTGCGACGTCGCCACGTACGGCATGGGCCTGGCCGCCTCGATGGGCCAGTTCCTGCTGGCCGCCGGCGCCAAGGGCAAGCGCTACGCCCTGCCGCACGCCAAGATCATGATGCACCAGCCCTCCGCCGGCGTCGGCGGCTCCGCGGCGGACATCGCGATCCAGGCCGAGCAGTTCGCGGCCACCAAGCGGGAGATGGCCGAGCTCATCGCCCAGCACACCGGCCAGACCTTCGAGCAGGTCACCGAGGACTCGGACCGCGACCGCTGGTTCACCGCGCAGGAGGCCAAGGAGTACGGCTTCGTCGACCACGTCATCGCGCGCGCCGCGCAGTCCGGCGGGACCTCGCCGTCATGACCGGCCCCGCCCCGCGTCCCGCCCGCATCCACACCACGGAGACCCCGATGAACTCATCGCAGCCCTCGCTGCCCAGCTCCCGCTACATCCTCCCGTCCTTCGTCGAGCACTCGAGCTACGGCGTCAAGGAGTCCAACCCGTACAACAAGCTCTTCGAGGAGCGGATCATCTTCCTGGGCACCCAGGTGGACGACGCCTCGGCGAACGACATCATGGCGCAGCTCCTCGTGCTCGAGGGCCTGGACCCCGACCGCGACATCACGATGTACATCAACTCGCCCGGTGGCTCGTTCACCTCGCTCATGGCGATCTACGACACGATGCAGTACGTGCGGCCGGACGTCGTGACGGTGTGCCTCGGCCAGGCCGCCTCGGCGGCGGCGGTTCTGCTCGCTGCCGGCACCAAGGGCAAGCGCGCGGCGCTGCCCAACGCCCGCATCCTCATCCACCAGCCGGCCACCGGAGGCATCCAGGGCCAGGTCTCGGACCTCGAGATCCAGGCCGCGGAGATCGAGCGCATGCGTCGCCTCATGGAGACCACCCTCGCGCGCCACACCGGCCGCGACGCGGACCAGATCCGCAAGGACACCGACCGCGACAAGATCCTCACGGCCGAGGAGGCCAAGGATTACGGCATCGTCGACACGGTGTTCGACTACCGCAAGCTGTCCGCGTCCAACTGACCCTCGGGCGGCGCGCCGCGGGCGGTCGCGGCGCGTCGTCGGGTCCAATGAACTGATCGCGCAGGGGTCGGCTTTGTCGCACCTTCCGCGTACCGTCGATGAGGGGCCGGACCCGGAGGGCCCCGGGAATGCGAGGACGTAGAACTCATGGCACGTGTGGGTGAGAGCGGCGACCTGTTGAAGTGTTCCTTCTGCGGGAAGAGCCAGAAGCAGGTCAAGAAGCTGATCGCCGGACCGGGCGTCTACATCTGTGACGAGTGCATCGAGCTCTGCAACGAGATCATCGAGTCGGAGGTCGAGGACTCGCAGGAGTCGGCACTCGACGAGCTGCCCAAGCCGGCGGAGATCCACTCGTTCCTCGACGGCTACGTGGTGGGCCAGGACGACGCCAAGCGCACGCTCGCGGTGGCCGTCTACAACCACTACAAGCGCATCCGCGTGGGCGCCTCCCTCGGCCGCGGCGAGGGCGTGGAGCTGGCCAAGTCCAACATCCTCATGCTGGGCCCCACCGGCTGCGGCAAGACCTACCTCGCGCAGACCCTGGCCAAGATGCTCAACGTGCCGTTCGCCATCGCGGACGCCACCGCGCTCACCGAGGCCGGCTACGTGGGCGAGGACGTGGAGAACATCCTCCTCAAGCTCATCCAGGCCGCGGACTACGACACGAAGCGGGCCGAGACCGGGATCATCTACATCGACGAGGTCGACAAGATCGCCCGCAAGGCCGAGAACCCCTCCATCACGCGGGACGTCTCCGGCGAGGGCGTGCAGCAGGCGCTGCTCAAGATCCTCGAGGGCACCCAGGCGTCGGTGCCGCCCCAGGGCGGGCGTAAGCACCCGCACCAGGAGTTCATCCAGATCGACACCTCCAACGTGCTGTTCATCGTGGCCGGCGCGTTCCAGGGACTCGAGAAGATCGTCGGCGACCGGGTCGGCCGCAAGGGCCTGGGCTTCGGCGCCGAGGTGGCGAGCAAGAACGACCTCGACACGACCGACAACTTCTCCGAGGTCATGCCCGAGGACCTGGTCAAGTTCGGCCTCATCCCCGAGTTCATCGGCCGCCTGCCCGTCGTGGCCTCGGTGACGAGCCTCGACCGGGAGGCCCTGGTCAACATCCTCTCCGAGCCCAAGAACGCCCTGGTCAAGCAGTACTCGCGGCTGTTCGAGATGGACGACGTCGAGCTGGAGTTCACCCAGGACGCGCTCGAGGCCGTCGCCGACCAGGCGATCCTGCGCGGCACCGGCGCCCGCGGCCTGCGGGCGATCATGGAGGAGGTCCTCCTGCCGGTGATGTACGACATCCCGGGCCGCGACGACGTCGCCCGCGTGGTGGTCACCGGCGAGACGGTGCGCGACAACGTGCTGCCCACGATCGTGCCGGTCTCCGAGGACGAGCCGCAGGAGAAGTCGGCCTGACCCCGGCCCCGACGCCCCGAGCCTGAGCCCGGCCCCGGCGCTCAGCCGGCGTACACCGCGGCCAACTCGGCCCGCCCACGCACGCCGAGCTTGGCGTAGATCCGCGTCAGGTGGTACTCGACGGTCTTGACCGAGAGGAACAGCTCGTCGGCCACCACCGCGTTGGTGTTGCCCGCGGCCACGAGCGCCGCCACCGACTTCTCCTGCGGCGTGAGCTCCTGCCGCGAACCGCGCTCCACGTCGACGCCGCCGGCCCGCCGTTCCCGCTCGCAGCGCCGGACGTACACCGCGGCGCCCATCTGGGCGAACAGCTCGCCCGCCTGCTGGAGCGCGGCATCGGCCTCGCGGCGCCGCCCCGAGCGGCGCAGCGCCCGCCCGTGCGAGAAGTGCAGCCGCGCCGAGAGGAACGGGATCCCCAGCTCGTCCGCGCGGCCCTCCGCGGAATCGATGAGCTCGGCCGAGCGGCCGTGGTTCCCGCGCAGGCCCTCGACCCGGGCGCGGATCGTCTCCACCGTGGCCATCGACGAGGTGTGCCCGGCCGCGACGGCGCGCTCCCACCGGGGTGCCAGCACGTCTTCCGCCTCCGGGAGACGACCGGCCTGGACCAGGGCGAGGCAGTAGTGGTCGACCCACGGCCACCAGCCGGGCTGGTCGATGTCGAGCTCCCCGGCGAGGTCCACGAGCGGCCGCCCGGCGCGGCGCACGGCGCCGTAGTCGCCGCGTGAGGCCGCCACCTGCATCGCGGCGATCGCCGAGGGGATCCGCTGGACGGGAAACGAGTCGGCGGGCGGGCGCAGGTGCACGAGGTGCCGCGCGGCGCCCACGGGGTCGTCGCGCATCGACCGAATCGAGGCCCCGGTCCAGTGGACGAGGGGGCCCAGCAGGTCGAGCCCCAGGTCGTCGATCCGGCGGGCGGCCGTGTCGACGATCCGCAGCGCGTCGTCCCACGTGCCCAGCAACAGGTGCGTGCGGGCGAGCCACGCCTGGGCCCACAGCGCGATGCGGTCCGACCCGGACGGGTCCGAGGGGATCGCCGCCACCTCGAGGTGGCGCCGGGCGGTGAACGGGTCGTCGGCGGCGAGCGCGCTCCACCCCGCGGCGAGCGCCCAGCGCTGGGCGGCGACCCCGCCCACCCCGCGGTCCGGCGAGACCGGGGGGCCGCCGAGGATCGCCTCGCCGAGGGTGCCGATCGCCGCCGCCCCGTCGCGCAGGTGCACCGGCTCGTCGTCGGCGGCGGCGGTGGCGGAGGTGGCGCGGAGGAGCTCGTCCGGACGCCAGGACGCCAGCGCGTGCAGCACTCGCTGCGTGCCGGCGACGTCCCCGGCCTGCTCGAGGTGCGCGTCCGCGGTCGAGCGGACCCCCTGGTGCGTGGCGAG
>DUTZ01000208.1 GCA_012841845.1 Actinomycetales bacterium
GACCGCCTGCTCTCACTGCCTCCTCTGACGACCTGCCCGGACGGGCCCCTCAGCGGCCGGGGCGGTCCAGCCGCCGCACCGCGGGCGCGAGGCCCCACTCGTTGCGGCCCAGGCGCGAGGGCGGGGCGAGCGCCGCGAAGTCGGGCAGTCCGTCGGCGGCCAGGACGTCGTCGCGCACGGACACGCTCACCACGCGGCCGAGGAGCATCGCGCTGGTGCCGAGGTCGACGACGTCGTGGCGGACGCACTCGAAGGCGATCGGCGCCTCGGCGACCCGGGGCGCCGCGACCGCGTCGGAGGGCTCGGCGGTGAGCCCGTTGGCGGCGAACTCGTCCACGTCGGGCCGCACCGGGGCGGACGTGGCGTTGATCGTGTCCATGAGCGACTCGGTGCCGATGCTCGCCACGAACTCGCCGGTCTCCACGACGTTGCGGTAGGTGTCCTTGCGGCCGACCGAGGTGATCGACAGGATCGCCGGGTCGGTGCAGGCGATGGTGAAGAACGAGTAGGGCGCCAGGTTGGGGACACCGTCGGGGGAGAGCGTCGACACCCAGGCGATGGGGCGCGGGGCGATCGACGCGGTGAGCAGCGGGTAGATCCCCTTCGCGGGCGGGCTGTCCGGCGTGTAGACGGTGCGCATTCCCCCAGTCTGCCCCGACAGGAGTCATGACCCTGTGATCGGAGTCACCGTAGATTAGCCTGGACAGGCATTTCGTGACGAAAACTGGAGGACCGGGACCGATGGTGCGGACGGACAGGGTCAAGATCCCGCTGCGCGACCAGCTGTGGCTGCACATGGACCGCCCGGACAACCTCATGTACATCAATTCGCTGGTGTGGTTCGACGAGGTGCCGGACTGGGACCGGGTGATCGAGACGATCGCCCGACGAATGATCGAGCAGTACCCGGTGTTCACGCGCGTGCCGGTGCGGGAGGGGCGCACCTGGTACTGGCAGGACCACCCCGACTTCGACCTGGCCGACCACATCACCTACCACCGGCTGCCCGGCACCGGGGACCGCGCCGAGGCCGAGGCCCACATCTCGGAGCGGATCAGCGTCCCCATGCCGCGGGATCGGCCGCTGTGGGAGGTCGAGTTCATCGAGGGCTACCGGGGGCACGACGGCGACGACGGCACCGAGGGCGCGTTGCTGCTCTTCCGCGTGCAGCACGGCGTGGTCGACGGGGTGCGGCTCACGCAGCTCATCCTCAGCCTGTGCGACCACGACGACGACTCGGTTCCCGAGCCCGTCGGCCGCGCGGGGCTCGCCCCGGAGGAGGGCGGGCTCATCAGCACGCTCGGCCACGCGGGGCTCGAGGTGGCGCGCGACTCGTTCGGCATCGCCAAGGACGCGGCCAGGGCGACCATCACGTGGCCGTGGACTCTCGCGAAGGTGGCCGGGGACGTCGTGGCGCCGGGGCGGCAGTTCCGGCGTGTGCCGACCCGGGCCGTCGAGTCGCTCACCGGGGTGGTGTCCCCGACCAACCATTCGGCCAACACGTTCCGCTCGGTGTTCCGGCTCATCATGGAGCCCAGGGCGCCCGAGTTGTCGTGGAGCGGCCGGGCGCACGCGCAGAAGAAGGTCTCGTGGGTGTCGGGGCTGGACCTCGAGGGCGTCAAACGGATCGCCCGCGCCCACGAGTCCACGGTCACGGCGGTCATCCTGGCGGCGGTGTCCATGGGACTGACCGAGTACCTGCGCCGGCACGGCGACGAGCCGGTGGCCGACATCAGCCTCATGGTGCCCATCTCGCTGGCGCCGATCGAGGTGGAGCCGAGCTCGGAGCTGGGCAACCACGTCACGCTCATCATCATGCGCCTGCCGCTGGGGGTCGCGGACCCGGACCGCCTGCTCGGTCAGGTGACGGAGACGATGACGCGGGTGCGGTACTCGTACGAGCCGCACGTCACGTTCACCACGATGATGGGCGTCGCGGCCGCGCCGCGGCCGGTGGCCACCGCGATCATCGACTTCTTCGCCAACAAGACCGTCGGCCAGCTCACCTCGGTGCCGGGCCCGCGGACCACCGTGTCGCTCGCCGGCACGCCGGTCGCCGGGATGCTCGGCTGGGTGCCGATGAGCGGAAACCAGGCGCTGGGCATCTGCATCTTCAGCTACGACGGCCAGGTCTCGTTGGGCTTCGCGACCGACGCGCAGCTCGTCCCCGATCCCGCCCAGATGGCCGTGATCGTGGGCGAGCAGTTCGCGAACTTCGCCGGCTGGTCCGAGGACGTGGCCCCCGACGGCGCCTGACTCTCCGGCTCCGCCCGGCTCGGTCCGGCGCGCTGTCCACAGCCCCGTGCGCTCTCCACAGGCAGGCGCCGTCGGGCGCCGATCCGCCGGGGTCGGCCCGCCGGGCGATGGTCCACTGGTGGGCGTGGACGACATCGGGGGATGGGCCGCGGATCCGTGGCGGGAGCATCGTGAACGGGTCGCCGAGGTGCTGGGGCGCGCCCGGTCCGGGGTGGTGGCGGGGTTCGGGACGGCGGCGGCGGTGCACGGGCTCCCGCTCCCGGGGTCGCCCCCGGGGCGGGTGGAGTTGATCGTGCCGCGATCCGGCGGCGGGCGCCGGACCGAGGGCCGGAGGGTGCGGCCGCTGCCGCTCGACGACGACGAGATCACCGTCGTCGACGGGCTTGCCGTCACCACGGTGGCCCGGACGGTCTTCGACCTGGCCGCGACCGGGGACCGCGTGGCGGCGCTCGTGGTGGCCGATCACGCGCTCCGGCACGGGTGGTGTTCACTCGACGACGTCGAGGCCTGTCTCGGGCGACACCCGGGTAGGCACGGTCGGAGTGGGGTGAGCTTCGTCCTGACGCACGCGGACGGGCGGTCCCGGTCCCCGGCCACCACGGTGAGCCGGTACGTGATGTGGCGCCACGGAAGCCTCCCCCGGCCGGACCTGTCGCCGACGGTGCGCGGGTTCTTCGACGACGAGGTGGGCGCAGCCGACTTCGGCTGGGACGGCGGCAGGGTCCTCGGGGTGGTCGACGACGGGCCCTCCGCGGCGGGTCTTCTCTCTGATGAGGCCGCCGTGGAACTCGACCAACTCGGCGTCCGCGTCATCCGGTGGAGCGACCGCGAGCTCGACGCACCGCAGCGGTTGTTGGGCCGTCTCCACGAGGCGCTCGACCGCCGGGTCCCGCGCTCCTGGTAGGTCGGGCGGGCACTTCCGGCCGGTGGGGAACTTTCGGCCGGTGGCCTTTTTCGGTCGGCGGGCCTTTTCGGCCGGCGGTCTGCGTGTGCCTCCTGTTTGCGGCGTCCATCCTCGGTGCACTCGGTGCCTGTCCCGCGTGCCGCCGGCGCCTGCCCCGCGTGCCGCCGGCGCCTGTCCCGGGTGTCCTCATGTCGAAGGCTCCGGTGATTCGCTCACTCGCGCACATCCGCTCGTAGAGGCCCCGGGGGTCCTTCGCCCGACCCGGCCGGCAGCCCTCGGCCGGTCCCGCTCTCACCTGGTGCGATTCCGACTCCGCCGCGTGGTCGTCTGTGTGATTCGGCGGGTTGCGGCCGGGATCTGCAGCGGTCCGCGACCGAGGTGCGCGAAACCGGCCCCCAGCCCTGCGCGAAACCTGTCGCTGCATCGGACTCGCGCAGGCCTGGCACCCCGATTCGCTCACTCGGCTGGTGATTGCGGGCTTCCCTGACGCCGCATCCGGACGCATGTGGTCGGCCTCCGGGGTGTCGGTGCAGGTCAACGCGCTCTCCGGGGAATCGGGCGAGTGAGCGAGTGAGCGAAAAGCCAGAGGGTCGTGATCGCCACTACCGGCCCCAGGTCGCCGGCGTGGCCACCGCGAGACCAGCGTGGCCCCCGCGAGGCCGTCACCACTCGGGGCGGGGGACCTCCGGGTGGGCGGCGAACCACTCGCCGATGTAGGACATCTCCACGCCCTGGTCCTCGGCGACGAGGTCGTACATCGTCCGGCCGTCGAGGACCTCGCGGTGGCGGGCGGGGGCGTCAGCGGGTGGTGGCGTACAGGTCGCGGAGCAGGCACATCTCGGCGCCGTGGTGGATCACCTCGCGGTGGATGTGCAGGACGAGCGTGGCCATGGGGGCGTCGGCCCACGGGCCCTCCGCGGGGCCGACCGGGGCGGCGAGAGCGTCGTCGTCGAGACCCCGGACGCCCGCCGTCCACGCGGCGTAGGCGTCGTCGAGCTGGGCGAGGCCGCCGGCGGCGTCGCCGGCGTAGTCGAACGTCATGTAGTCCACCGACGGGCCGCCGAAGTGGGAGTGGACGCGCGCGCCGAAGACGCCCACCACGACGTGCGCCAGGCGCCACGCGATGGTCGTGAGCGGCGCCGGGGTGGGCTCGGGAAAGGCGAAGTCGATAGTGTGGTCGCCGACCCCGGCCTGCACCGGCGCGGTGCCCGTGCCCCGCGGGCGCACATCCCAGGTGAACTCGGCGGGGGCGGGGGAGAAGTGGTACTCGGCGTCGGTGAGCCCCTCCAGGCGCGGGCGCAGCTTCCCCGTCCAGTGGAACTCGAGCTGATCGACGAGCTGGGCGGTCCAGTCGATGGGCATGGCGTCCTCCTCGGTGAGACCTGTGGTCCGTGTCGGACACAGGGTCGCACCCGAAGCGGACGATTTCGGTCCGCTGAGCCGCCGGAGCCGACCCCGCTGTGTGTCCCGCGTCACATCCGGCGAGTGTTGGGTGTACACATGGACCATGAGCCTCCGCCTGCCGCGTGTGGCCGCACGCGTCGTCGTCACCGCCCTCGTCCTTCCCGCGGCCCTGGCCGCGCAGGCGGTCGCCGCCAATTTGGGCAAC
>DUTZ01000209.1 GCA_012841845.1 Actinomycetales bacterium
CGCCCAGGCGGTGACCCGTAACCCGCTGGCCGACCCGTACCTGCTCGGGGTGTCCTCGGGGGCGGGCTTCGGCGTCGTCGTCCTCACCGTCTTCGGTCTCGGCGCGGGCACCCTCGGCCTCTTCACCCTGCCCGCCGCCGCGTTCCTCGGCGCCCTCCTCCCCCTCGTCGGGACCGTGATGGTCGCCCGCCGAGCGCACGACCCCACGGCGATCGTCCTCGTGGGCGCGGCCATGACGATGGTCTTCTCCGCCCTCATCACCTTCACGCTGCTCGTCCTGGGCGACGTCCACCAGCTGGGCACCGTGATGCGGTGGCTCGCCGGAGGATTCGGGGACGCCTCGTGGCGGATGGTCGCGGTCCCGATGGTGGTCCTCGCCGTCACGGGCACCGCCGTCATGCTCGCCTCGCGGCGCCTCGACCTGCTCCTCACCGGCGACGACGGGGCCACGGCGATGGGCATGAACGTCCCCCGGTTCCGCGTGCTCCTGTTGCTCACGGTCTCGTTGCTCACCGCGGGCGCGGTGGCGGTGTCCGGCACCATCGGCTTCATCGGACTCCTCGTGCCCCACCTCGCCGGGTACCTCACCGGACGCACCGCCGCGCGCCTGTTGCCCACCGCCGCGGTCCTCGGCGCGCTCGCGCTCGTCCTGGCCGACATCGCCGCGCGCTCCGTCAGCCCCGACTCCGAGCTGCCCGTCGGGGTCGTCACGGGCATCGTCGGCGGCCCGCTCTTCGTGGCGATGCTGTGGCGTCGCTACCGACAGGAGACCCCATGAGTCACCTCTCCGCGACATCCGTAGCGGCACGCCTCGGCGGGCACCTCGTCCTCGACGGGGTGGACCTGCAGGTGGTCCCGGGCCGGGTCACGGCCCTGGTGGGACCTAACGGCAGCGGCAAGACGACGCTCCTGCGCACCTGCTACCGCGCGCTGCCCGCGGCGGCCGGAGTGGTCGAGGTGGACGACGCCGACATCCGCCGCCTACGCCGACGCACGCTCGCCCGCACCGTCGGCGTGAGCACCCAGGAGCCGGTCACCCTCGGCGGGATCACCGTCCGCGAATCGGTCCGCCTCGGGCGGATCGTTCAGCGTGGCCTGTTCGAGTCCTTCGGCGCGGACGACGTCGACGTCGTCGACACCGTCCTCTCCCAGGTCGGGCTCGCCGACCTCGCCGACCGTGATGTACTCACGCTCTCCGGTGGGCAACGCCAGCGGGTCTCCATCGCCCGCGCGCTCGCCCAGGAGCCGCGGATCCTGATGCTCGACGAGCCCACCAACCACCTCGACCTGCACCAGCAGCTCTCCGTGCTCGACCTGCTCCGGACGCTGGCGCAGGACGGTCTCGCCGTGCTGCTCACCGTCCACGACCTGCGGCTGGCCGTCGAGTACTGCGATGCGATGGCGGTGCTCTCGGAGGGCCGGCTCGTGGCGGCCGGCGCGCCCGAGGAGATCCTCGACGCCGACCTGCTGCGTTCGGTCTTCCGGGTCCGTGGCGAGGTGACGGCCCGCGACGACGGCACCCGCACGCTCGAGATCAGGGGGATCGCCCGTGACTGACGCCCTCGCCCGCGCCTACCTGGAGATCGCGCCGGCGCTCGGCCCGTTCTCCCCGACCGTGGACCCGGGCCCCGCGCCGCTCCCGGGAGAACTCCTGACGTCGCCGACGTGGCTGGCCGACCGCATCCGCGACACGGGCGTGCGCTGGTCGCACCCCGGCGATCGGGTCAACGGCACGCTGTGGTGGTACTCCGCGAGTTCGACGCTCGTGGCCGCACCCCTGACGATGCTGCTCGTCGCCGGCGCCGCCCCCGACCCGCGTCCGGACCGGCTCACGATCTGCCTGCGCGAGAACGGCTACCTCGCCGCGGCCCGCTCGGACCGGCTCTGTTCGTCCCAGGAGGAGTTCGTCGCCGCACTGCACCGGGCCCTCGGCGCCGTGATCGCCCCGCTCGCGGCCGCCTCCGGCGCGTCGACCCGCGCGTTGTGGGCGATCGCCACCGACTCGGTGGCCAACCGCGCGCTCGACGCCGGCCGCCGGCTCGACCGCGAGGACGAGGCCGTCGCACTGGCCCGGGCCGTCACCCGACCACCGCTCCTCCCCGCCCGTTTCACGGACGTGACGGCGCCGAGCGGCTCCCGCCGGTTCGTCCACCGTTCCTCGTGTTGCCTCATCTACCAGGCGACCGACGGCCCCAGGTGCGCGAGTTGCCCCCGGCGCACGCCCGCCGACCGCCGTGCCGAGCTCGAGAAGCGCATCTGACGCCCCGCCCGTCGGCTCCCTCCCGAAATCGGCGACTCCGCAGCTGGGTCGGCGACCCCCACAGGGGTAGCCGATAC
>DUTZ01000210.1 GCA_012841845.1 Actinomycetales bacterium
GCGCGGCCTCGACCGCGTCGAGGGCGTCGGCGTCGCGCCCGGGCCCCCAGTGCCCGTCGGGGTCGCGTCTACCGGTGTAGAGGACGGCGACGTGCAGCGGCTGCTCGGGCAGGGACTCGCGGAGCGTCTCCTGCTCCTCGGCGGTGGGCCGGCGGTCCACGGGGAGCATCTCGACGCCCCGCGTGGTGTCCGTGCGGAAGGACACCTGCGCCACGGCGTAGAGCGAGAGGTCGCGCAGGCCGCGGGTGATGTTGCGGCGCGCGATCTCGACGAGCGAGGGCAGCAGCGTCGTGGCGAGATCGCCCTTGTCGCTCTCGAGCGGGTTGACCACGGACATCGTGCGGCGACGCGCGTCGTCGTGGGCCAGGCCCATCGCGTCGAACACCGTCGGGTCGATGAACGGGGAGGTGAGCACCTCGACGTGGCCCGCCGCGGCGAGGGCGTGCCCGACGGCGCGGCGGCCCCGCTGCGTGGCGGTGAGGCCGCGCCCGGCCGGCGCGGTGGGCAGCACCGACGGGATGTCCTCGAGCCCCTCGAGGCGCAGGACCTCCTCCACCAGGTCGGCCGGCTGCGTGAGGTCGGGGCGCCACGTGGGCGGGGTGACGTGCAGGACCGTCTCGTCTCCGCCCACGGTGCAGCCGATCTGCTCGAGGCGGCGGCGGGCGGTGCCGGGCGCGTAGTCCACGCCCGCGACCCGCGAGGGCCGGTCGGACCCGAAGGCGATGGTCGGCATCTCGGGTGCCGAGCCGACGTCGGTGAGGCCCGGCTCCACCGTGCCGCCGGTGATCTCGGCGAGCAGCGTGGCGGCGCGGTCGAGGGCGGCGACGGAGGCGGCGGCGTCGACGCCACGCTCGTAGCGTTTGCCCGCCTCGCTCGGGAGCTTGTGGCGGCGGATGGTGCGGAAGACGGCGAGGGTGTCCCATACCGCGGCCTCGAGCAGGACGTCGGTGGTCTGCTCGGACACCTCGGTGCTCGCGCCGCCCATGACGCCGGCCAGCGAGACCGGCCCGGTCTCGTCGCAGATCACCACGTCCTCGGGGTCGAGCGTGCGCTCGGCGTCGTCGAGGGTCGTGAGCGCCTCCCCCGCCCGGGCCCGGCGGACGGTGAGGCCACCGGACAGGCGCGCGGCGTCGAAGGCGTGCATGGGGTGGCCCAGCTCGAGCATGACGTAGTTGGTGACGTCGACCGCGGGCGAGATCGGGCGCACGCCCGAGAGCAGCAGGCGGCGGGCCATCCACCACGGCGTGGCGGCGGTGGGGTCCACGCCCGTGACGCGCCGCAGCGCGAAGCGGGTGCAGCCGGATTCGGGCTCGACCGTCAGCGGCCAGGCCTCGGCGTCCGAGGGCAGGCCCTGCTCGACGGCGGGGTCGGCGTAGTCGAGGTCGAAGCCACAGGCGAGCTCGCGCGCCAGGCCGCGGACCGACAGACAGTAGCCGCGGTCCGGGGTCACGTTGAGCTCGATCACCGTGTCGTCGGTCCCCAGCACCGGACCGGCCGGGTCGCCCGGCTCCGCGGTACCGGCCGGCAGGACGATGATGCCGCTGTGGTCGGACCCGATCCCCAGCTCGGAGGCCGAGCAGATCATCCCCTCGCTGGGCTTGCCGTAGGTCGTGCGCTTGCCGATCTCGAAGCCGCCCGGCAGGACGGTGCCCGGCAGCGCCACCACCACGAGGTCGCCTGAAGCGAAGTTCCGCGCACCGCAGACGATCTGCTGGGGCTCGTCGCCGCCCACGTCCACCAGGCAGAAGCGGATGGGCTTCTTGAAGCCCTCGAGCTCCTCGATGCTCGTCACGCGGCCGATGGTGAGCGGGCCGGTGATCTCGGGCAGAGTCTCGGGCTCGCCCTCGACCTCGAGGCCGACCCGGACGAAGCCGGCGTCGAGCTCGGCCGGGGTCACCGACCAGCCGTCGTTGGCGCGCTGCAGGATCTCGGTCAACCAGGACTGCGCTACTCGCACGGTGGTGTCCTTCTCCGTCTCGTCAGGTGGGGTGAGGTCTAGGCGCGGACGCCGAAGGGCAGGGAGAACCGGATGTCGCCCTCGACCATGTCGCGCATGTCGGACAGGCCGTTGCGGAACTGCAGGGTGCGTTCCAGGCCCATGCCGAAGGCGAAGCCGGAGTACTCCTCCGGGTCGATCCCGCAGGCGACGAGGACGTTGGGGTGGACCATGCCGCAGCCGCCCCACTCGACCCAGCCGGCGCCGCCCTTCTTGCGCGGGAACCACACGTCGACCTCGGCGGAGGGTTCGGTGAAGGGGAAGTAGTTGGGGCGCATCCGCGTGCGGGTCTCGGGCCCGAACAGCGCGCGCGCGAACGCGTCGAGCGCGCCGCGCAGGTGCGCCATGGTCAGGCCCTTGTCGATCGCCAGTCCCTCGACCTGGTGGAACACCGGGGTGTGGGTGGCGTCCAACTCGTCGGTGCGGAAGGTCCGGCCGGGGCACGCGACGTAGATCGGCGGCTCGCGGTCTAGCATCGTGCGGATCTGCACCGGCGAGGTGTGCGTGCGCAGGAGCTGGCGGCTGCCGTCGGGCGCCACGTGGAAGGTGTCCTGCAGGGTGCGCGCGGGGTGGTCGGGCAGGAAGTTCAGGGCGTCGAAGTTGTAGTGCTCGGCCTCGACCTCCGGGCCCTCCTCGATCTCC
>DUTZ01000211.1 GCA_012841845.1 Actinomycetales bacterium
CCCTCCGGCGGGGTGGCGCGCGCCGCGATGGGCACGCTGCCGCCCGAGGGCAGGCCGCACACGTCGTCGGAGTCCATCAGAAGAAGCCCTGCGGCTTGCCCGAGTAGCTGACCAGCAGGTTCTTGGTCTGCTGGTAGTGCGAGAGCATCATGAGATGGTTCTCGCGGCCGATGCCGGACTGCTTGTAGCCGCCGAACGCGGCGTGGGCCGGGTACTGGTGGTACGTGTTGGTCCACACGCGGCCGGCCTGGATGGTGCGGCCGGCGCGGTAGGCGGTGTTGCCGTTGCGCGACCACACGCCGGCGCCCAGGCCGTACAGGGTGTCGTTGGCGATCGTCATGGCGTCGTCGAAGTCGCTGAACGAACTCAGCGAGAGGACGGGGCCGAAGATCTCCTCCTGGAACAGCCGCATCTTGTTGTGGCCGCGGAAGACGGTCGGCTGGACGTAGAAGCCGCCGGCCAGGTCGCCGTCGAGCTCGGCCCGCGCGCCGCCGGTGAGCACATCCGCGCCCTCCTGCTTGCCGATGTCGATGTAGGACAGGATCTTCTCGAGCTGGTCGGTGGACGCCTGGGCGCCGAGCATCGTGTCGGTGTCCAGCGGGTTGCCCTGCTTGATCTGCTTGACTCGCTCGATCGCGAGGTCCACGAAGTCGTCGAAGATCGACTTCTGCACCAGCGCGCGCGAGGGGCAGGTGCAGACCTCGCCCTGGTTGAGGCCGAACATCGCGAAGCCTTCGAGGGCGGCCTGCCGGAAGTCGTCGTCGGCGTCCATGACGTCCTCGAAGAAGATGTTGGGGCTCTTGCCGCCCAGCTCGAGGGTCACCGGGATGAGGTTCTCCGACGCGTACTGCATGATGAGGCGCCCCGTGGTGGTCTCGCCGGTGAAGGCGACCTTGCGGATGCGCGGGTTGGAGGCCAGCGGCTTGCCGGCCTCGGTGCCGAAGCCGTTGACCACGTTGATCACGCCCGGGGGCAGCAGGTCGCCGATGATCGACATGAGGAACATGATCGACGCCGGGGTCTGCTCGGCCGGCTTGAGCACCACGCAGTTGCCCGCCGCCAGCGCCGGGGCCAGCTTCCACACGCCCATGAGGATCGGGAAGTTCCACGGGATGATCTGGCCCACCACGCCGAGCGGCTCATGGAAGTGGTAGGCGACGGTGTCGTCGTCGATCTGGGAGATCCCACCCTCCTGGGCGCGGATCGCGCCGGCGAAGTAGCGGAAGTGGTCGATGGCCAGCGGGATGTCCGCCGCCATGGTCTCGCGGATCGGCTTGCCGTTGTCCCACGACTCGGCCAGCGCGATCTTCTCGAGGTTCTCCTCCATCCGGTCGGCGATCCGCAGCAGGACCAGCGACCGCTCGGTGGCCGACGACGAGTTCCACGCCGGCGCCGCCTTCCACGCGGCGTCCAGGGCCGCCTCGATGTCCTCGGCCGTACCCCTGCCGACCTCGGTGAACGTCTGCCCGGTGACCGGGGTGACAACCTCGAAGTACTCGCCCTTCGCCGGCGCGACCCACTCGCCGCCGATGTAGTGCTCGTACCGGGACTCGAAACTCATCACCGCATCGGCGGAACCGGGCTGGGAGAAGACGGGCATGTCTGGCACCTCTCGCGTTGGTCAACAACGCCGACCCCGACGGCCAGCGACTGTGACCTGTGACACTATCCGCGCGGGGGTTGCATTGACGTTGCAACAGACTCCACACGGTGCCGACACCCCGGTCGAGGC
>DUTZ01000212.1 GCA_012841845.1 Actinomycetales bacterium
CGTGAGAAGACTCGGCGCCGCCGCCGCCAAACGCCTCGCCCTGGAGATCCTGGGCTGGACGTTGGTCGTGCTCGGGATCGCCGCCCTCTTCCTGCCGGGCCCCGGCCTGCTCACGCTCTTCGCCGGCATGGTGGTGCTCTCCCAGCAGTACCCGTGGTTCGAGAAGCGGGTGGACCCCGTCAAGCGCCTCGCCCTGGAGGGCGCGTCCAAGGGCGTGCAGACGTGGCCGCGCGTCACCGGCTCGCTTCTCGGCATCGCCGGCCTCGCCGGGGTGGGCGTCCTGTGGGGCGAGCACCCGCCGGCGCCCGCGTGGTGGCCCTTCGACCCCGAGTGGTGGTTCCCCGGGGGCTGGGGCGCCGGCGTCAGCTTCCTCCTCTCGGCGGCGCTCGGCCTGGGCCTGCTCATCTACTCGATCAACCGCTTCCACGGCCGGCCGTACGACCACGCGCTCGAGCAGCGGCGCGAGCGTGTCCGGCACGCGAGGATCCGCCTCGAGAAGGAGGAACGCCGGCTCGCGCAGGAGCAGCACGGGCCGGCGTCCGGGCAGCCGGGGCTCACGCCAGGCTGAACGTCTCCGTGGCCCCCACGTCGAGCATCCGCTCCTCGCCGCGCACCCGGATCCGCACCGGGCCGGCGTCGATCACGCCGTCGCGGTGCTCCACCGCCACGTGGTCCCGCATCACGGTCACCCGCAGCGGCGAGCGCAGGTAGGTCATGCTGTAGCTCATGCCGTCGATGCCGCTCGGCAGGTTGGGGTCGAACTGCAGGGCCCCGTCGCACACGCGCATCCCGGCGTAGAACCGCTGCAGCAGGTCCACGGTGCCGGACATGACGCCCATGTGGATGCCCTCGCGGGTCGTGCCGCCCTGGATGTCGTTGACGTCGCTGCCCAGCGCCACCTTGAACCGCTCCCACGAGCTGTCGGGGTCGAAGCGGGCGAAGACGCCGGCGTGGGTGATGAACGACAGGGTGGACCCGTGCGACGTGCGGTGGTCGTAGTACTCGACGTTGCGCTTCGCGGCGTCGGCGGGGAACTCGTAGCCGAGCCGGTCGAACACCTCGCGGAGCTCGTCGTCCGGGAAGAGGAAGAACAGCATCACGACGTCGGCCTGCTTGGCCAGCTTGTAGCGGTCCGGGGTGTCGCCCTCGGCCTTGAGGATGCGGTCCAGTCGCTGGATGTTGCCGTACCGGGCGCGGTAGGCGTCCCAGTCCAGCTCCTCGAGGTCCTCGTAGCCCTCGAACTGGCTGATGATCCCGTCGGAGTGGAACGGGATGTACATCTTGCGGCTCATGTCCCTCCACCGCACGATCTCCTCGTCGCGCAGCTCGAGCCGGGCCCGCACGGCGTTGGCGCGCGGCGCCGGGAGCAGGTCGAGCAGGTTCGCCGCGATGTCGCACATCCACGCCACGAACACGTTGGTGTACGCGTTGTTGTGGAGGCCGCCCTCGTCGGAGTCCGGGTACTTCTCGTGGTACTCGTCCGGACCCATGACGCCGTGGATGACGTACCGACCCCGCTCCTCGTCGAAGTGCGCGATCGACGCCCAGAACCGCGCGATGCCCAGCATGAGCTCGGCGCCCCGGTACTCGAGGAACATCGTGTCCTCGGTGACGGTGAGGTACTGCCAGATGTTGTAGAAGATCGCGGCGCTCACGTGCCGCTGGTTGTGCGAGAGGTCCTCGTGCCAGTGGCCCGAGACCGGGTTGAGGTGCAGCGTCTGCGTCTGCTCCGTGCCCAGCGAGCCGCTCTGCCAGGGGTACATGAAGCCGTCGTAGCCCTCCGCCCGCGCGGCGGCCCGCGCCTCCGACAGCCGGCGGTAGCGGTACATGAGCAGGCCGCGGGTGACGTCCGGCATGCGGAACGTGAGGAACGGGTAGACGAACATCTCGTCCCAGAACACGTGGCCTCGGTAGGCCTCGCCGTTGATTCCGCGGGCGGGGACGCCCGCGTCGAGGTCCGCCGTGTTGTGCGAGCACACCTGGAGGATGTGGCTGATGTGCACGCGGATGAGGTGCTGCGCCTCCGCGTCGCCGTACACCTCGACGTCACAGGCCTGCCACAGGCGCTTCCACGACGCGGCGTTGTGCTCGAGCGCCGAGTCGAACATCCGCGCCCGGGCCACCGACCGGTGGGCTCGGACGAGGGTGTCGCCGGTCGCCGGGTCGCGCGAGGTGAAGATCGTGACGGCCTTCTCGACGCTCGTCGGCTCGCCCTGCTTGAGGTCCAGGTGCAGGGTCTGCTGGATGTAGTCGTCGTCCCGGTAGTCGTCGCGGAACACGTCCTTCTCGCGGCCGCCCTGGAAGACCAGGGTCCGCGCGGCGACGCTGATGAACACCTCGGACTGGCGCGTGCGGGTCTTGAGGCCGATCACCTCGGGCTCGAACATCTCCGTGCGCTCGGTGCGCAGGTGGTGCTGGGCCAGGGCGCGGTAGCGGGGCACGCCGTCGTTCTTGACCCCGCCGTCGATCGCCGAGATCACCTCGGCGTGGCCCGACCAGTTGACCGGGGTGATGGTCCACTCGAGGTAGGCGTGGTGCAGGCTCGCCATGGAGACGAAGCGGCGGCTGAGCAGCTCGGTCTCGCGGCCGGCCTTGTCGCGGAACCGCAGGCGCCGGGTGAGCACCGCCGTCTGCAGGTCCAGCTCGTGGTGGTAGTCGAGCAGCTCGATCTCCGACATCCGGAGGACCTCGGCGCCGTCGATCCGCAGCTTCATGGGCAGCCAGTTGGGGAGGTTCACCAGGTCCTCGTTGTGGACCGGGACGCCGCCCATCATGGTGGCGGCGCTGTTGAAGACGCCGTGGATGTACGTGCCCGGGTAGTGGACGCCGTCGGCCTCCTCCCACTCGGCCGCGCCGCGGGTGCACATGTAACCGTTGCCGGTCGAGGTGAGGGTCTCGCGCAGCCCCTCGTCGTCGGGGTCGAACCCCGTGTAGGCGAGTGTGGTGTCGGCGGTCTGCTCGGTCATGTCGTCCTTCTCGGATCCGGTGGCTGGGCGTCTCGCACCTCCGACACTATCCATCCGGGACGACCTCGTCCGCGTCCCGCGTGGTCAGGGCGTGCCGACACCCCCGACCGCCACGTCGACGGCGAGGATCCGGCCGGTGTCCCCGAGCGCCCGGTGCGCCTTGGAGACCTCCTCGGCCGCCGTGACGTAGAGCGTCCGGCGGTCGGGGCCGCCGAGCACGCACGCCGTGGGGTGCACGCCCGGGGTCTCGACGACGTCGGTGGTCCGGCCGTCCGCTACCCGGAAGACGCGGTGGGCCATCGGGTCCGCCACCCAGATCCCGCCGTCGGCGTCCAGGCAGATCCCGTCCGGCGCCACGTACGGCGCACCCTCGGCGGGCTCGAGCGGGATCTCGGTCCGGTCCGCGGGTCCGTCCGGGCCGAGCCGGAACGCGCTGAGCCGGGCGGCGCCGGGCTCGGCCACGTAGAGCGTCCGGAGGTCGGCGTGGACCGTGGCCACCCCGTCGGAGATCCGGTACACGACCCGGCCCTCCATGCCCACGACCAGGAGGCTCCCGTCGGGGAGCCACCCGATGCCGCCGGGGTCCTCGTCGTCGTCGAACCGGTGGACCACCTCGGCCGCGCCGTCGGCGCCGAAGCGCAGCACGGTGTGGCCCCACATGTCCACGGCCCACAGGGCGCCGTCGTGCCAGCGCGGGGACTCCGGGAAGACGAGTCCGTCGGCGAAAGGTGTCATGCGCAGATCTTCACACGCCGCCCCGGCCGATATGGCCCCGATCACAACAGGAACCGTCCGAATTCGTTACATCGGCCAAACCCGGAGGTCACATTCGGCGATTATGATCTGGGTCACAGTCGGGGCGGTCCCGGTCCGCGCCGCGGGCCCCGCCGTCGGCTGGTGTGACGGAAGAGGGGTGTGCCATGACCGTCCAGCTCATCGAGATCACCGAGGACGTCGCCGATCGGTTCCACGTCCTCACCGAGCCCGCACCGTGCCAGATCGGGGACGCGCGGATGATCATCGTGGACCTGCTCGGCACCGAGCCCTCGTGGCCGCTGGCGGTGCTGGTGGACCACGTGTGCACGGCCTACGCGCCGGACGGCGAGCGGCTCCAGGTGGACCTGCGGTGCCGCGAGGGCCTGGCCGACGACGACCTGCGCGACGAACCCGCGCTCCGGCGGGTGCGGTGGGTCCGCGCCACCCGGCAGGCGCTGCGCGACCTCACCGACGCGGGCGAGGTGCGGTGGAGCCTGCCCTCGGACGATCCCGACGAGGTGGACCACCCCGAGGTCGAGGTGCTCATGTCCGGCCGCGAGCCGCGCGCGTTCCGGATCTACGTGGGCGAGCCGCTGCCCGACGGGTCGGTGTCGCTGGCGTAGGCCACCAGCTCGTCGGCGGTCAGCCCCGGGTAGCCGTGGCAGATCCGCCGCCACTCACCCGGGACCGCCGCGGCGCCCCAGCGCGCGCCGAGCAGCGCGCCGGCGATCGCGGCGACCGTGTCCGTGTCCACCCCGATCCCGACCGCGGTGGCCAGCGCGGCCGGCTGGTGCCCGCCGGGGTCGCCGTCCGGCACGGGGGTGTGGTGGATCGACGACCACGCGGCCTGGAACGCCTCCACCACCCAGCCGTTGCGCGTGAACCGCCCGGGCGGCCCCTCCTCGGCGGCGTCGATGACGCCCGCCCAGTACGTGCGCGCCCCGGGCTCGAGCAGCTCCAGCCCGCCACGGAGGTCGAACTCCGCGTGCCGGACGGCGTGGTCGATCGCCAGGCACCACAGGGCGCA
>DUTZ01000213.1 GCA_012841845.1 Actinomycetales bacterium
CAGCGAGCCCAGGGCGGGCGCTGCGGAGCCGACCGAGCCCAGCGAACCCAGCGAGCCCAGGGCCAGCGAACCCAGCGGGAGCGAGCCCATCGCGACCGAGCCGGGCGAACCGGGCTCGAGGGAGCCGATCGGCAGCGAGCCCGTCGATCCCGAGGAGCCGGAGGAGCCCGGCGCGGTCGAACCGTGCGACCCCGTCGAACCGTGCGAGCCGGTCGAGCCGGTCGAGCCCGACGAACCGTGCGAGCCGGTCGAGCCGAGCGAACCCAGCGAGCCGAGGGCCCCCACCGATCCCAGAGAACCGAGTGAACCCAGCGCGCCGACGGAGCCGAGCGAGCCCGTGCCCAGCGAACCGACCGAACCGATGCCGCAGCAGTTGCACTCACAGTCGTCGGGGACCGGCGCGCCGTTGCACTCCGGGTTGTCCGGATCGGCGACCCAGGTGGCGTCGAGGTCCTGGACGAACTCGTAGTCGGCACCGGCCTCGTACGTGGAGGTGACGTCGCCGGAGAACTGGACGATGACGCTGCTCCGGGCCGGCCCGGAGACCGTGTAGGTCATCGTGTTCAACGCCGGGTTCCACACGCCCTCGTCGATCGTGACGGGCTCGGGATACTCGCCGTCGACTCTCCAGTCGCTCGCGGGATTGATGACAGTGAATGTGGGGTTCTCGACCCGGCGGTCGAGACGCAGCACCCAGGTGCCGTCGGTGAACGGGTGGTCGGAGGCCAGCACGAACCGGCCGTTGGCCGTCGCCGGATCCCCGTACCGCTGACCCACCGTGGTCCAGCCATCGACCCCGAACTTGCCGGGCGAACCCCCCTCCGGGGCGACGGCCATGGAGCGGTAGACGTCGGGGACGTTCCGTCGGCCGTTGACGAACATCGTGGCGTCGCCGCGCCAGTCGAGGACGCAGCCCTCGGAAAAGTCGCCGCTCTCGGCGGGGGCACAGTCGCCGGTCCCCTGCGGGATGGTGCCGAGGACTCGGGCCACGCCGATCTGATCGGTCTCGGCGTCGGCGCCGATGTTGCCGGTGGGCACCTGGCCCGCGAGGGTGAGCCCGATGCCGCTGTTCGCCGGGACGGTCCCGAGGTCGATCGTCACCTCGACCCGACCGTCGGGCAGCGTCGTCTGGGAGTGCCTGGGCGCGTCGCCGTTCGCGGCCCAGGCGGAGGGAGCGCCCGAACTCCAGTCGTAGTCATGGGTGTACACCGGTGGCCAGGTGCTCCCCTCCCTCGCCGCCAGGCCCGCGTACCACGAGGTCACGTCCGACACCGTCACCCCGGGCCTGCCGGTCGTCGGCAGGATGGTCCCGGCCGGGAGGGTGACCGTGATGACGCCGTTGGTGAAGCCCGTCGCGGTGGCCACGGGGAAGCGCCAGAAAGCGTCCGTGTACTCCTTCGTCCTGTCCGGGCCGTACCAGTGCTGGAGCTCCATCCAGCCGCCGGGAGTGCCGAGCGGTTCGGAGATCTCGGTGAGGAAACCGCCGTTGGAATAGTCCGCGATCTCCGTGCCGTCCGGCGTGGTCATCAGGTTGGTGTAGACGGTGCCGTCCCACTCCACCTCGTCCTCGTCGGTGAGATCGATGTTGTTGATGGACGCGGCCGTCCAGTCGATTCGGCACGGCTCCGAACTGTCTCCGGGCTGGGTACCGGCGGTGGTCGCGCGCGCCATTCCCGTGCCGGCGACGAGCGCGGCCATCAGGAGAAAGACGACGGCGAGGAGTGCCCCGGCCCTGTGGGTGACGGTCTTCATGGTGTTCCGTTCCGTTCCGCGGGAGGACGGCGTCCTCCGGATTCCGACATGCGGTGTCCAGCGCCCCGGACGGCCGCTCGGGCCCGATTAGTTCGGCGCCCGGATGAGGGGTGGGAGTGGTCAGCTCCCCGATCGCGGCGTCGTGTTCCGTGCGGGACTGAGAGCCCCCTCGGATCAGACGAAGAAGATTCCAAGTAACGGAGTATCCCTGTGTCACGGCCTTCCCCTCGACCGACACCGAAGCGGGGGTGACGGCGACGGGCCCCGGGAACCAGATCCCGGGGCCCGTCTGCGTGGTCGAGGCGGTCGCCCTCAGCGCTGGGCGACGTCCGTGGGCCGGACCGGCGCGGGCAGCGCGGTCTCGCCCATGAGGTAGCGGTCCACGGCGGCGGCCGCGGCGCGGCCCTCGGCGATCGCCCACACGATGAGCGACTGCCCGCGGCCCATGTCGCCGGCCACGAAGACGCCGTCGATGTTGGTCGCGTACGTCTGGTCGCGCCCCACGTTGCCGCGGTCGGTGAACTCCACACCCAGGTCCTGGCAGAGCCCGGCCTTCTGCGCGCCGGTGAAGCCCATGGCCAGCAGGACGAGGTCGGCCGGGTACTCGAAGTCGGTGCCCGGGACGGTCTCGAAGCGGCCGTCGACCATCTTGACCTCGGAGCCCTTGAGCGCCGTCACGTGGCCGCCCTCGCCCACGAATTCGGCGGTGGACACCGAGTAGAGCCGCTCGCCGCCCTCCTCGTGCGCCGACGCGGTGCGGAACATGAGCGGGTACACCGGCCACGGGGTCGAGGCGGCGCGGGTGGCCGGCGGCTTGGGCATGATCTCGAAGCTCTTGACCGACTTGGCGCCCTGGCGGGTGGCGGTGCCGAGGCAGTCCGCGCCAGTGTCGCCGCCGCCGATGATGATGACGTGCTTGTCCCGCGCGTGGATCGCCGGCAGGCCGTCGGCGTCCACCACGTCGTCACCGACGGCGGCCTTGTTGGCCAGGGGCAGGTAGTCCATGGCCTGGTGGATGCCGTCGAGCTCGCGGCCCGGAACGGGCAGGTCGCGGCGCATGGTGGCGCCGCCGCACAGGACGATCGCGTCGAACTCGGCGCGCAGCTGCGAGGCCGTGACGTCCTTGCCCACGTTGACGCCGGGACGGAAGACGGTGCCCTCCGCCTCCATCTGGGCCAGGCGCCGGTCGAGGA
>DUTZ01000016.1 GCA_012841845.1 Actinomycetales bacterium
CGGACCCGGCGCCCACCGAGCCCGCGCCGACCGCGCCCGCATCGAGCACCCCCGCGCCGCCGGCCCACGAGCCCCACACGCCGCGCGCGTCGGAATCGGCGTAGACCTGCTGCTGCTCGGTGCCCACGTCCAGCACCACCCGGTCGGCCACGCCGTCGAGGTCCGAGTCCCACATCGCGTCGTCCAAGAGTCCGTCGCCGTCGAAGTCGATCCACAGCGCGTCCGGGCCCGCGGCCCCCAGCGTGAGGTCGGGGGTGCCCTGCCACTGCGCCGGCTCAGCGACGCCGTCTCCGAAGAAGTAGTCCATGCCCCCGATGCTGTCGCGGCGCCGCCCGCGCCGACAGCCCCGCGGGACGATCTGTGGACAGCGTCGCCGGATTCCACAGATCCGGCCGCGGCCTTGACGCCCGGGGCACGACCTGCCTCGGCCGGCGTCAGTCGTCCCGGCCCGCGCGCCTCCGCGACGGCGGGTGCGACATGCCCATGTACACACCGCCCTCGCGCAACTCGTCGAGCATCTGCCCGGTCCGCCGGCGACGGGTCTCCTCGGTACGGGCGCGCGCGATCCACCCCAGGTAGTCGTTGCGCTGATAGGCGGGCCGGGCGGCGTAGGCGTCGGTCAGCCCGGCATCCGCGAGCGCGCCGCGGACGTCGTCCGGCATCGGGTTGCGGGGGCGGGGCCTCATCGGGCCTCCTCCCGGGCGCGGGAGCCCGGCCGGGCGAACAGCGCGGGCCGCGCGGGGTCGCCGCCGATGTCCGGTGCGCCGAGCCGGGCGGCCCGGAGCCCCATGACGACGAGGAAGAGCAGTCCCCACAGCAGGTAGGCGTTGCCCACGAGGTGCTCGATCGGGCCCCACCCGAGTTCGCGCTGGTCCCGGTGGGGGACCCACCACTGGGGAGTCCCGAGGAAGATCACCACGCCGCTGTAGGCCAACAGGAGCCAGCCGCGCTCGTCGTCGTCGACCCCGGCCGCGGTGCCCCCGGCACCGGAGCCATCACCGGCCGCCTCACCGGCGCCGGCCGTCCGACGCCGCTGCGCCGCGCGCGACGCCCAGACCAGCACGAGGACGACCGACGGCACCGCCCACACCCAGTGGTGGCCCCACGAGACGGGCGAGCAGAACAGCGAGATGTAGCCCACCGTGACCACGGCCGCGACCTCGTGCCCGCCGCGCAGCAGCCGCCACGCCACCCACACGATGCCCAGGCCGATCACGCACGACACCACGAACCACGCGACGGACGCCGCGGTGCCCTCGAGGCCGAACCGGTACACGACGCCGTTGACGGACTGGTTGGAGGTGAAGGCCAGTCCGCCGATGCGCGCGGGGTCGCGGATCGCGAAGGTCCAGAAGCGGGCCGAGTCGTCGGCGGCGAGCAGGTGCCCGATCCCGGTGAAGGCCAGCGCCGCGGCGACGGCCGTGGCCAGGCCCCGCCAGTCCCGGCGTAGGACGAAGTACACGAGGAAGACCGCCGGCGTGAGTTTGACGGCCATGGCCAGACCGGTGAGGATCCCGCCCCACCAGCGGCCCCGTCCACGGATGAGGTCCACCATGACGAGCGCCATGAGGAACACGTTGATCTGCCCGAACCCGAGGGTCTCCCGCACCGGGCCGAACCACAGCGCCACTGCGAGCACCGCGACGGTGACCCACCACAGGTCACGGTCGGGGCGCTCCACGGTGCGGGCCAGCACGAGGTGGACGACGTAGGCCACCACGGCGATCGTGGCCAGCGTGACGATCGCCGACGCGACGGCCAGCGGTACCAGCGTGAACACCGAGAACAGCTGCGCCGAGAGCGGGGGATAGGTGAAGGGCAGGTGGCTGCCGTCGGCGAGCTGCGGGAGTTCGCCGTAGATCTCGCCGCCGTCGCGGAACACCTGGCCGCCGGTGCGGTACACGTCCAGGTCGATGCGGTACGGCGGGATCCGCTGCAGCCCGGGGGCGCCCACGGTGTGGACCAGGGTGCCCACCAGCGCCAGGACGGCGGCGACGACCCGGGCGGGCGTCGACGCGAGGTATCGGTCCACCAGTCGGCCCATCACGCCTCGTCCCCGCTCGCCCCGTTCTGCTCGGCCCACCAGCGGAGCAGCTCCGCCTCGGCCTCGTCCCTGTCCAGCGGCCCCCGGTCCAGGCGGAGCTCCTTGAGGTACGCCCACGCGCGCCCCACGTCGGGGCCGGGCTTGAGGCCCAGCAGGCGCATGATCTCGTTGCCGTCGAGGTCCGGGCGGACCCGCGCGAGGTCCTCCTTCTCCTCGATCTCGGCGATCCGCTGCTCGAGCGAGTCGTAGTTGGCCTGCAGGCGCGCGGCCCGACGCTTGTTGCGGGTGGTGCAGTCCGCGCGGACCAGCCGGTGCAGGCGGGGGAGGAGGTCCCCGGCGTCGGCGACGTACCGCCGCACCGCCGAGTCCGTCCACTGCCCGTCGCCGTAGCCGTGGAAGCGCAGGTGGAGAAACACCAGGCCGGAGACGTCCTCGACCATCTGGCGCGAGTACTTGAGCGCGCGCATCCGCTTGCGCGTCATCTTGGCGCCCACCACCTCGTGGTGGTGGAAGGTCACCCCGCCGCCCGGCTTGGCGGCGCGGGTGGCGGGCTTGCCGATGTCGTGGAGCAGGGCCGCCCACCGCAGGACCAGGTCCGGGCCCTCCGGCTCGAGGTCGATGGCCTGCTTGAGGACGGTGAGGGAGTGCCAGTACACGTCCTTGTGCTGCATGTGCTCGTCGCGCTCGAGCTTCATGCCGGGGACCTCGGGCAGCACGTGGTCGGCGAGCCCGGTCTCGCAGAGCATGTTGATCCCGTCGATCGGGTACTCGCCGAGGATGTTCTTGTCCAGCTCCACCCGGATCCGCTCCGGCGTGATCCGCTCGATCTGGGCCGCCATCTCCGTCATCGCCCGGAACACCCGGGGTGCGAGCGTGAAGCCGAGCTGGGAGACGAACCGGCAGGCGCGGAGCATGCGCAGCGGGTCGTCGGAGAAGGACTGCTCGGGGGCCGCGGGCGTGTCGAGCACCCCCGCGAGCAGCGCGTCCATGCCGCCCAGCGGGTCGCAGAACTCGTGCCGGCCGTCGGGGTGCAGGCGCACCGCCATGGCGTTGACGGTGAAGTCGCGGCGGACGAGGTCTCCCTCAAGGGTGTCGCCGTAGACCACGTCGGGGTTCCGGGAGACGCCGTCGTAACTGTCCGCGCGGTAGGTGGTGATCTCGATCTGCTGCTCGATCCCGGCGGCGTCGCGCTTGACGGCGGAGACCGTGCCGAAGTCGATCCCGGTGTCCCACACCGTGTCCGCGTACTCCTCGAGGATCCGCTGGACCACGTCGGGGCGGGCGTCGGTGGTGAAGTCCAGGTCGGTGCCCAGCCGCCCGAGCACCGCGTCGCGCACACTGCCGCCCACCAGGTAGAGCTCGTGGCCGGCCTCCGCGAACGCCTCCGCGAGGGGCGACACGACGTCCGCGAGTTCGTTGAGCGTGCTCTGCGCCCCGGCCAGCAGCCGGAGGCGGCGCTCCTCGACCTGCGCGGCGTCGGACGGGTCCGGCCTGGCGCCCGGGCCGTCCTGCAGCCCCGAGAAGACCGCGGCGTCGTGGCGATCCGACGACGCGCGCGGGGAGGGGTCGGTATGCCGGGCGCTCACAGCGTCAGACCTTACCGGCTCGGTCCGACCGCCTTGGACCACAGCGGGTCGACCGCCTCCACCTCCGGCACCCCCTTGAGGAGCCGCCGCGCGGCCTCGAGGTAGGCCAGGTACGCCGGGTTGGCGAGAAACGCCTGGGCGGCCGCGGCGTCCCGGTACTGCTGGTACACCACCAGGACGTCCGGATCCGCGTGCGAGGCGCACATCAGATAGGCCTCGTGGCCGTCGTGCGCCTCGATCGCCGCCGGCATGTGCTCGTCCCACACCCGGATGAGCGCCGCGCGCTTCCCCCGGCGGGCACGGTGCCGGAGGAACAGGGCGTGGGACGTCTCGCTCACGCGGTCGATGCTATCTGTTCGACCGTGTTCGACCGTCCGTCACGCCATCGATGTCACGTACCCGGGCTCCGCTCACGACGTCCGCTCACGCGAACGGATCGACCACCCTCAGCCCCACCACCGTCTCGAAATCGGCGGTGTTCCTCGTGGCCAGAATCGCCCCCGAGGCCAGGCAGCACCCGGCGATCTGTGCGTCGGCGAGACTCATCGGCCGGCCCGAGGCCTCCGCGTGCGCGGACGCTGCGGCCGCCTCCCGGGCGGCGTCGTGATCGAACGCCACGAGGGAGTGGCCGAAACGACGCGAGATCACCGACCACCGCCTCGACAGATCCTCGGCCCGCCGCCCACGAGGGAGC
This sequence comes from Actinomycetales bacterium, assembly GCA_012841845.1. Classification (GTDB taxonomy): domain Bacteria; phylum Actinomycetota; class Actinomycetes; order Mycobacteriales; family Mycobacteriaceae; genus Dietzia. The sequence continues at coordinate 4,325 of DUTZ01000016.1, forward strand.
CGGGAGATCCCGCGCTCGATCTCGAAGACGGTCACCGCGCACACGGTCACCCGGCTGCCGCGAACGCTGTCGAGCCACGCCAGCACGCGCTCCGACGGGGTGTCCCTGAGGACCTCTGACACCACGTTCGTGTCGGCGATGATCACCCGAGGTCCACCTCACGCGGCTGCTCGGTTCGTGCGGGGATCTCCAGCTCGACCCCGCCGAACTCGACCACGTCAGCCCGCAGCGCGTGGAGGATGCTCGGCTCCCCGGGCGCCACCGCCGCGTCCAGGATGAGGCGGATCTCGGCCTCGACCGAGCGGCCGTTCCTCGCCGCCCGTTCGCGGAGCAGTGCATGCGTGCGCGGGTCGACCTTGCGCACGGTGAGCGTGGACATGGCGCCTCCTGCTGGCAGCGACAGCATTCTGCTGTCAATGCTAGCATACGCGCACCATCAGCTGTTCAGCCCCTGGTAGGACGTGCGGACGGCCGTCACCCCGCTACCGTGGCGGTCATCATGTCGCTCCTGCTCCGTTCGCCGGTACCGCCCGACCGCCGTCGGCGTGTGCTCCTCGTCGACGCCGCCCTCGCCGTCGTCGTCTTCGGCCTCGCCGGCGGTGCGGTGATCTCGGTCCCGGCCGCCGAGGGAAGCCACCGGGCGGCCACCGTGCTCGCCCTGATCGCCGGGGCGGCGCTGGCGATCCGTCGGGTGTACCCGCTGCTCTCGGGGCTGGTCGTGGCCGCCACCGGCCTGGTCACGCTCGGTCTGGTCCTCGCCGACGGCCGGCCGCTCTTCACCGGCGGCCTCGCGCCCGCGGTGCAACTGTTCGGCGTGGTGAGCCTCATGTCGCTGTACGCGCTCACCGCGTACGCGGGCGCGGCGGTCTCCCGGGCGGCGCTCGCGCTGGTGCTCGTCGCCTCACTCGCCGTGGTCGTGGTGTGGGAGGGGCGCGAGCACATCGACTGGCGGGCCACGCTGTTCGGCGCCGCGGTCGTCGTGGTGCTCATCGTGGGCGTGTGGTCGATGGGCCGGGTGCGCCGCTCACGGCTGCACGAGCTGCAGATGCTGGCCGAACGCAACCGCGCCCTCGAGGCCGAGCAGGCCGGCGCCGCCGAGCGCGCGGCCACCGAGGAGCGCACCCGCATCGCGCGCGAGATGCACGACATCGTGGCGCACTCGCTCTCGGCCGTGATCGCGCAGGCCGACGGGGGACGCTACGCGGCGCGCACCGACCCGGCGGTCGGCGTGACCGCGCTCGAGACCATCTCCACCACCGCGCGCTCGGCGCTCTCCGACATGCGGGCCCTGCTCGGGGTGCTCCGCGACGACGAACCCCGCGACACCGGAGCCCCGCGCGGCGTGGTCGACATCGAGGCCCTGGTCGACGACGAGCGTGCCGCCGGAGCGGACGTCACCCTCGCCCGGCGGGGCCGCGCCCGCCCTCTGCCCACGGGCCTCGGCCTGACCGCCTACCGGATCGTGCAGGAGGCGCTCACCAACGTGCGCGTGCACGCCCCGCGCGGCACCCGCACCCGGATCGAGCTGGGGTGGGACGACGACGAGCTCACCCTCCGCGTCGAGGACGCCGTCCCGGCGGGTGCCGACCCGCGTCCCCGCACCGCCGCCATCCCGACCGGCGGGCGCGGGATCCTCGGGATGCGCGAACGCGCCGCGCTGCACGGCGGGTCCGTCGAGGCCCGCCCCACCGCGACCGGGTTCCGCGTCACCGCCCGGCTCCCGCTGCCGGCGGGCACCGGACAGGCCCCGGAGACCGAGAAGGGCTCGGAGACCGGGGAGGCCGCCTCATGACCATCCGCGTCGCGCTCGTCGACGACCAGCAGCTCGTCCGCGCCGGCTTCGCCCTGGTCGTGGACTCCCAGCCGGACATGGAGGTGACGTGGCAGGCCGGCGACGGGGGGCAGGCCCTCCGGCTGCTCGCCGACCAGCCGGTCGACGTGATCCTCATGGACGTGCAGATGCCGGGCGTGGACGGCATCGAGGCCACCCGCCGCATCGTCGGCGGGGACGGCCCCGGCGCGCGGGTCGTGGTGCTGACCACCTTCGACACGGACACCTACGTCCTCGACGCGGTGGCGGCCGGGGCGACGGGCTTCCTGCTCAAGGACGTCGATCCCGAGCAGCTCCTCGCCGCCGTCCGGGCGGCGGCCGAGGGCGACTCGGTGCTCTCGGCGCGGTCGACACGGCGGCTGCTCGACCGGGTCCGCGGGGGGCTGGTCGCCGATCCGGATCCGATCCCGGCGCCCGACCCGACCGCGATCGCCGAGCTCACCGCGCGCGAGCGCGAGTTCCTCGAGCAGATGGCCCTCGGCCTGAGCAACGCCGAGCTCGCCGCCCACTTCGTGGTCTCGGAGGCCACGGTCAAGACGCACGTCGGCCGGATCCTGGCCAAGACCGGCAGCCGCGACCGCGTCCAGGCGGTCCTCGCCGCGTTCCGGGCCGGGCTCGTCACGCCCGCCGACCTCGACTGAACCCCTCGCCGTCATACCCCGGTATGACGCGGTGACCTGCACAGATCCGACTCCGCGCCGATGCGCCGGGCCCCTGTGTCGCGGGAGGGTGGTATCACCGCCCGGCGAGACGCGTCGGGCACGGGACGCACACGAGGAGGTGGGGTCCGTGATCGAGATCGACGGACTCACGCGTCGCTACGGCGACGTCACGGCGGTGGACGACCTGAGCTTCACCGCCGCGGACGGCGAGGTCACCGGGTTCGTGGGACCCAACGGGGCCGGCAAGTCCACGACCATGCGGATGCTGCTCGGGCTGGACCGGCCCACCGCGGGGACCGCCCGCATCGACGGATCGGCCTACCAGGAGCTGGACCGTCCGATGACCCACGTCGGGGCGCTCCTCGACGCGGGGTGGATCCACCCGGGTCGCTCCGCACGCGCGCACCTGCTGTGGCTCGCCCGCACCGCCCGACTGGGCACCGGGTTCGAGATCGCGACCCGGGTCGACGAGGTCCTCGCGCACGTGGGGCTGCACGAGGTGGCGTCGAAGAAGGCCGGCGGGTTCTCGCTGGGGATGCGCCAGCGGCTCGGGCTCGCGGGGGCGCTGCTCGGCCGGCCCGGCCACCTGGTGCTCGACGAGCCGCTCAACGGGCTCGACCCGGAGGGCGTGCACTGGATGCGCCGCCTCATCCGCGACTACGCCGAGCGCGGCAACGCCGTCCTGGTGTCGAGCCACCTGCTCTCGGAGCTGGCGATGACCGCCGACTCGCTCGTGGTGATCGGCCGCGGCCGGCTCATCGGCCAGCACAGCACCGAGGAGTTCGTCCGCACCACGGCCCCCACCTCGGTCCGTGTCCGCGTCGACCGGCCCGACGAGCTCCGCGACGAGGTGCTCCGCCACGGCGTGACCGTGGAGTCCTCGGGACCCGGGGCCCTCTCGCTCCGCGCCCCCGATCTGGGCACCGACGACGTCGGCGACCTGTGCTTCCGCCTGGGCCTGCGGGTCGACGAGCTGACGCTGGTCACGGGCTCCCTCGAGGAGGCGTTCCTCGCCGCGACCGGCGAGTCCGTCACGTACCGCAGCACCCCGGACCCGGTGCTGCCGCACGCCCCCGCCCCGATGACGACCGACGACCGACTGGAGGTGGCCCGATGACCGGCGCCCTCGCAGGAGAATGGACCAAGCTCTCGACGACCCGCGCCCCGTGGTGGACCGCCGCCCTCGCCGTGCTCGGCCTGGGCGGGATCGGGCTCGGCCGGGCGCTCAGCACCTCGGACACACTCCCCCCGGCCGCGCTGCTCGACGGCGCCTCGCTGGGGCTGCTGGTCGTGATGGTGCTGGCGACGCTGGCCGCCACGAGCGACCACACGACCGGCACACACCGGCTCGCGCTCATGGCCGATGCGAACCGCGTCCGCCTGTTCACGGCCAAGGCCGTCGTGGTCTCGGTGGTCTGCGCGCTCGTCGCCGCGCTGGGCGCGGGGGTGCTCACGCTCGCCTCGTTCACCCTCACCCACCTCTCGACGGACTGGACCGCCGCGGACCTGCGCGCCGTGTGGGGCCAGCCCGCGACGTGGGCGCTCGGCGGGCTGCTCGCCGTCTCGGTGGGCACCCTGGTCCGGCGCTCGGCGTTCGCCGCGCCGCTCGTGGTGGCGTGGCCGATCGCCGTGGAACCGCTGGCCTCGGTCGTGCCGAAGATCGGCGAGGTGGTCGGGGACTGGCTGCCGTTCACCAACGCCCTGGCCGTCACGAACCCGGCCACGGCCTCCGCCACGGGCGGGGGGATCGGGCACGGCCCGTGGACGGCGCTCGCCGTGTTCGCCGCCTACGCCGTGGCGGCCGCCCTCGTCGCCGCGCTGGTGGAGGCCCGGCGCGACGCCTGACCCGGGTTAGGGTGGCGGCGTGATCCCCCGACCCGC
>DUTZ01000214.1 GCA_012841845.1 Actinomycetales bacterium
GCCCGCCCCGGCCGCGGCCGCGAGGCCCTCGGGGCCGAGCTCCCCGCCGCCCTCGCGGGTCACCACGAGCACGCCCGGGACCGAGGCGGCCTCGGGGAACTCCTGCTGAAGGCGGCTGACCTCGGCGGCCTCGGAGGTGTCGGGCAGGGTGGACGGCGCGTCCGAGGAGCCCTCGGACGACGCCAGCGCCATGACGGCCCCGGTGAGCAGGAGCACGACGAGGAGCGTGATCCACGCCGAGACCTTTCCCGTGATCAGGTGGACAGGTCTGGCGGCCGACGACATCAGCGGTTGTGCTCCTCGAGGAACGGCACGAGGAGGGCGTTGACCTCCTCGGGCGCCTCCATGGTGGCCGAGTGGCCGGCCCCCGGGATCTCGTGGAGGCGCGCGGACGGGATGAGTTCGATGATTCGACGCGCTTTCTCGGGTGGCGTCGCGGCGTCCTCGGCGCCCACCATCACCAGGGTCGGCGCGATGATGCGCCCGGCCTCGACCTCGCACGGGTCGCGGTCGGCCACGGCCTCGATGGCCTTGACCATCCCGGTGCGGTCCACACGCTCGAGCCGGGCGAGCCACTCGTCGACCCACGGGGCCTCGAGGTTGCGCTCGGCGAGCATGATGGGCGCCACCCTCGAGCGCAGCATCTTGATGCCGGCGACCCGGTACACCTTGGCCAGCGTCTTGTACCGGCCCCGGTTGGCGGGCTCCTCGGCGGTGGCCGCGGTGTCGAGCAGCGTGAGCGTGTGCACGGTCTCCGGGTTCCGGGCGGCCAGTCGCATGCCCACGAAGCCGCCCATGGACAGCCCGACGTAGTTGACCACCGGGATCTGCAGGTGGCGCAGCAGCTCGGCCACGTCCACGGTGAGCGTGTCCATGTCGTACCCACCCATCGCCCGGGGCGAGTCGCCCTGGCCGCGGAAGTCGATGGTCACGCAGCGGTAGCGGTCGCGCAGCGCCGCGATCTGGTGCTGGAACATCCAGCCCGAGAAGAGCAGCCCGTGGGCGAAGAGCACCACGGGGGCGTCCTCGCGGCCGGCGGGCGCGCCGGTGTCGGTGTAGGCGATCGTCGTGTGGCCACGCTGGAAAGTGGGCATCGGGTGCGCTCCTGACGGGGGATCGACGGCGGTCTGGCCGACCACCACAACCGTAGGACACCCCGGGCGTACGTCCACCTGTTCGGCGGGAGAGGGACCTCCCGGGCCGGTACGCCTAGCGCAGGGTGACGTACCGCCGCGGGTCGTCGGGCCCGGCGGCCCGCTCCAGGTGCTGGTGCTCGTTGACGGCGATGCACGTCATCCCGCCACGCCCCACGACGACGCGGGCGATGCCGGTGTTGACGGTGACGCGCTGCAGCCGGGTCCACACCCCCACCACGCCCTCGGGGTCGGCGAGCAGGCCCGCCACGGCGAGGGAGACGGTCCCGGCCGAGCTCACCACGACGGTGGTCCGGCCGCTGCCCGAGCGCTCGGCGGCCGCCGCCAGCGCGGCGTCGGCGTCCGCCCGGTAGTCGGCGAAGGCCTGCAGGCCCGCCCAGTGGCCGAGGGCGGCGTCGAGCTGGCTCTGGAAGGCCCGCTTGGCCGCGTCGGAGGAGCCGGCCGTGTCGAGCGTCCCGGCGTCCGAGGTGAGCCCGGCCTCGCGGGCGGCGTCGAGCACCGCGTCCGCGTCGTACTCCGCCCACCGGGGGTCGACCTCGACGGGGCAGTCCCAGCCGGCGCCCGCGAGCAGCCCCTCGGCGGTCTCGCGCTGGCGGCGCATGCCGCCGTGGATCACCACGTCGGGCCGGAGGCCACGCGCGGCCATGTCCTGGCCGGCCAGCCGGGCCTGCTCGTGCCCGAGCTCGGAGAGCCGGTCGTAGTCGCCGGTGCCGAAGGAGGCCTGCCCGTGCCGGACCAGGTGGATGGCGCCCATCAGCTCTTCCTCCCCTTGCGGACGAGTCGGGCCACGCCGGTCCGCACGTCGTGGACCGCGCCGGTGACGAGCGGCGCCCAGATCCGCGAGGCCTCGAGCGTCCGCGGGAGCACGTCGCGCGGGCCGAGGGTCCGCGGGTCGAACGACGCCGACCCGGTCCGGATGAGCCGCAGGCAGCGCTGCTCGAGGAGCACCACCGCGGGCCGGAAGGCGCGGAAGGCGGGGTTGGTGGTCTGGCCGTGGTAGAGCCGGTGGTTGATCTGCTGGGCGATCACGGCGAGCCGGAACAGGCCGAACACCTCGTAGAAGCGCCACTGCTCGGCGGTGATCGCGATCCCGGCACGACGGGCGTAGCGCTGGACCACCTGGCCGCGGGTGAGCATGCCCGGGGCGTGGGTGGGCTGGCGGCGGAACGCCTTGAACAGGGGGCTGTCGCCCTCCTCCACCCAGTAGGCCAGGGCGCCGCCGAGGTCCATGAGCGGGTCGCCGACCGTGGCCATCTCCCAGTCCAGGACCCCGATGATCCGCGTGGGGTCGTCCGGGTCCAGGACGAGGTTGTCCAGCCGGTAGTCGTTGTGGATGAGCCGGCGGGCCACGTCCTCGGGCTGGTTCGCGTCGAGCCACCTCATCACCGGCGCGAAGTCGGGCACGTCGGGGGTGCGGGCGCGGCGGTAGCGGGCCGACCAGCCCTCGACCTGGCGGCGCACGTAGCCCTCGCCCCGGTCCAGCTCGCCGAGCCCGGCCGCCTCCACGTCCACGGAGTGCAGCTCGGCGAGCACGTCGACGGCCCGCTCGCACATCCGGCGCGTGGCCACCACGTCCATCCGCAGCTCGCGCGGGATCTCCTTGCGCAGGATCGTGCCCTCGAGCCGCTCCATCACGTAGAAGTCCGAGCCGATCACCGCGGGGTCGTCGCAGTAGCCGACCATCCGCGGCACGAGCGGGAACACCGGCCGCAGCGCCGACTGGACGCGGTACTCGCGCCGCATGTCGTGGGCGCTCTTGGCCTTGGTCCCGCCGGGCGGGCGGCGCAGCACGAGGTCCACGCCCGGGTAGCGCAGCAGGTACGTGAGGTTGGAGGCCCCGCCGGAGAACTGGCGGACCTCGGGCAGGACCGGCTCGTCGTCGGTCCCCAGGTCCACCCCGGCCAGTACCGTGGGGTCCTCGGGCGCGACGCGGCGCAGCCAGGCGGCCACGGCGGCCACGTCGAAGGCGTCCTCCGCACGCACGCCGCGCGCGCCGGGCACCC
>DUTZ01000215.1 GCA_012841845.1 Actinomycetales bacterium
CACGGCGAGGCCGATCTCGCTGCGTCCACCGAAGACCACCACGACGTCGCCGGCCGCGGCCGGGCCGGGCGTCGCGGAGCCGACTGCCGCGGAGCCGAGCGCGGTGGGGCCGGTCGCCGGGCGGTCAGAGGACGGGGAGTCGGGGGCGGACATGCGTCCCAGTCTCCCACGCGGCCCGTCGGGTCCGGCGTCGGCTCGCTGTGGCAGGCTCGCGGCCATGGCCCGAACGCTCGCCGACCTCTCCCCCGAGGCCCACGCCTTCCTCGCCGAGTACCACCTGGGGACGCTCACCACGCTGCGCGCGGACGGATCGCCGCACGTCGTGGCCGTGGGCTTCACCGTCGACGGTGACGGCGGGCTGGCGCGCGTGATCACCCGGCGGGGCTCGCAGAAGGCGCGCAACGCGGCCCGCGGCGGGCGGGCGGCCGTCTCGCATGTCGACGGAGCGCGCTGGCTCACGTTCGAAGGTTCCGTCCGGCTGCTCACCGACGCCGACGCCGTCCGCGAGGGCGAACGCCGCTACGCGCTGCGCTATCGCGAGCCCACGCCCAATCCGGAGCGCGTGGTGGTGGCGATCGAGGTGGACCGCGTCCTGGGCTCGGCGCGGATGTTCCCGGGCCACGCCTGACCCCCTTCCAACAGCGATGATCGCGTCCAACAGCGTGCATGACCGCTGTGGCAGACGGTTACCGCTGTTGGAGGGAGAGGGCGGGCGGAACATGTTGGAGGGAGAGGGCGGGCGGAACCGGGGTCAGCCGCCGAGCACCGTGAGCCCGCGTGGGCCGGTGTTGAGCGCGCGGCAGCCGTCGGCGGTCACCGCGACGATGTCCTCCAGTCGCCCGCCCCAGTGCCCGGGGACGTACACGCCGGGCTCCACGGAGAAGGTCATGCCCTCCTCGAGGACCGTCGTGGCGCCCGGTGCGACGAACGGCGGCTCGTGCAGACCCAGCCCGATGCCGTGCCCGGTGCGGTGGATGAACAGCTCGCCGAGGCCGGCTGCGGCGAGCGACTCGCGGGCGGCGGCGTCCACCTCGCCGATCGCCACCCCGGGCCGTACGGCCTCGCGGGCCAGGCGCTGGGCCTCCTCGAGCGCGGCGTAGGCCTCGGCGACGTCGGCCGGGGGCTCGCCCATCGCGTAGGTGCGCGTGCAGTCCGAGTGGTAACCGCTGGGCAGCGGCCCGCCGATGTCCACCACCACGACGTCGCCGGCCTCGATCACCCGGTCGGAGACCCCGTGGTGCGGGTCGGCGCCGTTGGGGCCCGAGCCCACGATGACGAACTCGGCGTGCGTCAGGCCCTCGGCCTCGATCGCGGCTGTGATGAGCTCGCCCGCCTCGCGCTCGGTGCGCCCCACGCGGAGGAACTCCCCCATCCGCGCGTGGACGGCGTCGATGCGCCGGGCGGCCTCGGCGAGCTGCTCGACCTCCTCGGGGGTCTTGACGGCCCGGACCGCGTCGATCACGTCGGTCGCCAGCACGACCTCGCCGTCGACACCCTGGCCGAGCGGCACCAGATGCAGCGCGGGCAGCGCCCCGGACACGGCGACACGGCCGGACACCAGCCCCACGACGAGGGCGACGGCGTCGGTGCCGTCGGACCACGGCTGCGGCTCCGCGCCCACGCGCGCGGCGGCGCGGCGGACGGTGTCGGTGAGCTCGAGGGACGGGACGACGAGGACGGGCGCGCCGCCGGCCGCGGGGATCACCAGCGCGGTGAGCCGCTCGTGCGAGTCGATCCGCTCGCCGGTGAGGTAGGCCATGTCCTCGCCCGAGGAGACCACGAGGTGGTCGATTCCGAGCTCGCGGGCCCGGTCGCGGACCGCCCCGAGCCGGTGGGCGTGGATCCCGGTGGAGTCGTTCATGCGCCCACCCTATGCGCGCCATCGGGCCCCGCGCCGCGCGGCGGACTAGCCTGGCGGGACCGGACCCGATGACGATCCCCGAGGAGGCGCGGTGGCCGACGGCCCGCTCATGGTGCTCGACAGCGCGGGGCTGTGGTTCCGCGCGTTCCACTCCGTGCCGGAGAAGATCACCGGCCCCGACGGCGCCCCCGCCAACGCGGTGCGCGGCTTCTGCGACATGACCGCGGTGCTGGTCGAGGAGTACCGGCCGACCGGGCTCGTCGCCGCCCTGGACCGCGAGTGGCGCCCGGGGTGGCGTGTCGACCTGCTGCCCTCCTACAAGACCCACCGGGTGGGTGACGACGGCGAGGAGGACGCCCCCGACTCGCTGGCTCCCCAGGTGGAGTCGATCGGCGCCATCCTCGCCGCCGCCGGGATCTCCCGGGCCGGGGCCGCGGACGCGGAGGCCGACGACGTGATCGCGATGCTGGCCGCCCGCGAGCGCGAGGTGCTGGTGGTGACCGGCGACCGCGACCTGTTCCAGCTGGCCTCCCCCACGACCACCGTGGTGTACGTGGGCGCCGGGATGCGCAAGCGGCTGGCCTACACCCCGGAGGTCGTGGCGGAGCGCTTCGACCTGCCGGTCGGCGGCGACGCCGCGGTGTACGCCGACTACGCCGTGCTCGTGGGCGACGCCTCCGACGGCCTGCCCGGTGTCGCGGGGATCGGGGCCAAGACCGCGGCCACGCTGCTGCGCCGCTACGGCGACCTCGACGGGATCGTCGCCGCGGCCGCCGACCCCGGCTCCGACCTCACC
>DUTZ01000216.1 GCA_012841845.1 Actinomycetales bacterium
GAACTCCAGGCCCACCCGGCCGTCGCGGCGGGTCACACGCACCCGGCGGGGTCGCAGTGGGCTCACCCCGTCGTGATGTCCGGCGAGGACACGCCCCCGATGCGGTCGAGCGGGAGGATCACGGCCTGCACCTTGCCGATGATGTTCTCCTCGGGGATGGTGCCCTGGTACTCGTCACCCATGTGGAAGCGCGAGTCCGCGGAATTGCTGCGGTTGTCGCCCATCACCCAGACGTTGCCCTCGGGGACGGTGACCGGCCCGAAGGCGCAGTTGAGGGGGTTACGGCTGACCGCCGGGTCCTCCCGCAGGTAGGGCTCGTCGAGCGGCTGGCCGTCCACCAGGAGGTCGCCCTCCGGCGAGCAGCCGCCCACCGTCTGGCCGCCCACGGCGATGACGCGCTTGACCATGTCGTTCTGGTCGGGCGGCACGATCCCGATCACCCCGCCGATGTCCTGCAGCGTGTGCAGGACCGGGTTGTCCGAGCGGATCGAGCGGTATCCCTGGTTCCACGAGTCCGGGCCGGTGAACACCAGGACGTCGCCCTGCTCGGGCTCGCCGAACCGGTAGCTGATCTTGTCCACGAAGATCCGGTCGCCCGTGCAACCCGCGCAGCCGTGCAGGGTGGGCTGCATCGACTCCGACGGGATGCGGTAGACCCGGCCGACGAAGGTCTGGAACACGAACACCAGGACCAGGGCGATCACGATGAGGATGGGGACCTTGATGTACCAGGGCCGCCCCTCGCGCTCCTCGGTGCGCCGCTTCCCGCGCTCCTGCCGCAGCACGCCGCGAGCCGGGGCCCCGTCGTCGTGGGGCCCCGGCTCGCGGGGGGTGTCACCGGGTGTCTCGCTGCTGCTCACCCGGATGAGCGTAGTCCATCCCCCGTCGTGGCCGACGGCGGAGGCGGACCCGCCCTATGCGCTCAGCGCTTCTCCTTGATCTTCGCGGCCTTGCCGCGGAGCTCACGCAGGTAGTACAGCTTGGCGCGGCGGACGTCACCGCGGGTGAGCACCTCGATCTTGTCGATGTTGGGCGAGTGGACCGGGAAGGTCCGCTCCACGCCCACACCGAAGGAGACCTTGCGGACGGTGAAGGTCTCGCGGACGCCGCCGCCCTGGCGGCGGATCACGACGCCCTTGAAGACCTGGATGCGCTCCTTGGAGCCCTCGATGACCTTCACGTGCACGTCGAGCGTGTCGCCGGCGCGGAACTCCGGGATGTCGTCGCGGAGGGACTTCTTGTCGAGGAAGTCGAGAGTGTTCATCAGTGTTCCTTGCTGTGAGGAAATTGAGGACAGAGGACCCTGGCGCCCGCGCGGGCGGGTCGACCGGTTCGTGCCCCGGATCAGCGCGACCGCTTACGGGCACGACGGTGCCCGAGAGGTCGACCCCGCTAGTGTGCCACCCCGGGCGCGCCCGACCCAAATCGGCCGGCACCGGCGTCCGGGGTCCACCCGGTCTCGGCGAGCACCTCGAGGTCGCGCAGGTCCAGCTCCGCCCCGTCGAGGAGGTCCGGCCGCCGCTCGGCGGTCCGGCGCAGCGACTCGTCCCGCCGCCACCGGGCGATGCGGGCGTGGTTCCCGCTGGTGAGGACCTCGGGCACGGGCCGGTCGCGCCACACCTCGGGGCGGGTGTAGCTGGGCCCCTCGAGCAGGCCGTCGGAGAAGGAGTCCTCCTCGTGGCTGCGTCGGTTGCCCAGCACGCCGGGCACGAGCCGGACCACGGCCTCGGCCATGACGAGCACGGCGACCTCGCCCCCGACGAGCACGTAGTCGCCGATGCTCACCTCCTCGACGTCCATCCGCGTGGCGGCCTCGTCGACCACCCGCTGGTCGATCCCCTCGTAGCGGCCGCACGCGAAGACCAGGTGCCGGCGCGCGGCGTAGCGGTGGGCGTCGGCCTGGGTGAAGGGCCGACCCGCGGGGGTGGGGACCACGAGGAGCGGCCGGTCCGCCGGATCGTGGGGCCGGTCCGCGTCCGCGACGGTCGGGGCGGGCGGGACGAGGTCGTCCAGCGCCTCGCCCCACACGGTCGGGCGCATGACCATGCCGGGGCCGCCGCCGAAGGGGGTGTCGTCGACGGACTTGTGGACGTCGTGGGTCCAGTCGCGCAGGTCGTGGACTCCCACCTCGAGGATGCCGCGTTCGATCGCGCGGCCCGGCAGCGCGAGGCGGAGCGGGGCGAGGTAGTCGGGGAAGACGGTGACGACGTCGAGGCGCATCCGCGGCCCGTCGGGCGGGTGCGACCTCGCCGTCGTCGCCTCCCCTCCCCGGTCCCCCGTCACGGCGTCCCCAGGTCGAGCAGTCCCTCCGGCGGGTCGATCGTGCAGGTCCCTGCCGCCAGGTCCACGTCGGGGACCATCTCGGTGACAAAGGGGACGAGCGCCTCCCCGCCGGCGGCCAGGCGCAGGCCCAGGAGCTCGCCGGCCGGGGTGTGGACCACCTCGGTCACCTCACCGAGCTCGTCGCCGGCGGTGTCGAGGGCGCGCAGGCCCACGAGCTGGTGGTCGTGGAACTCGTCGGGGTCGGCGGGCTCGGGCAGGTCCGCCGAGTCCACGAGCAGGAGCATCCCGCGCAGGGCGTCGGCCGCCTCGCGGTCGGTGACGCCCCCCAGACGCACGAGGAGCCGCCCGGAATGGTTCCGGGCGGCGTCCACGGTGACCTCGCGGTCGGTGGCGGTCCGGCCCCGGCCGACGCGGCCCGTCAGGCGCGCGCCGGGGGCGAAGCGCTCCTCGGGGGAATCGGTGCGCACCTCCACCACGAGTTCGCCGCGGACGCCGTGCGACTTGACGACGCGTCCCACGACGAGCTCCATGGCTGCGCTTCCTCTCGACCCGGGCGGGCGCGGGTCAGCGGTCGGTGTCGACCACGTCGACCCGGACGCCCGGACCGGCGACGGCGCTGACGATCGTCCGGATGGCGGAGGCGGTGCGCCCGCCCCGGCCGATGACACGGCCGAGGTCGACCGGCGCGACGGACACGCGGATCACGGTGCCCCGTCGACCACCGCCGGCCCGCACGGACACCGCGTCGGGGTCCGACACGATGCCGCGGACGAGGTGGTCGACGGCGTCGACGACCATGTCGTTCATCGGTCTCAGGCCTCGGCGGACTCGGCGTCGGCCTCGGCCGACTCGCCCTCGGCCTCGGCGGCCGCGGCGGCCTCCTCCTCGGCCTTCTTGGCGGCCTCGGCCTCGGCGGCCTTCTTCTCCTTGTCGGCCTTGCGCTTGGCGGTGATCGCCTCGGCGGACGGCTCGCCCTGGGCCTCCTCGAGGGCCTTGTTGAACAGCTCGAGCTTGGTGGGCTTGACCTCGGCGGTCTTGAGGGCGCCCTCGGCACCCTCGATGCCCTTGAACTTCTGCCAGTCGCCGGTGATCTTGAGCAGCTGCTCCACGGCCTCGGTGGGCTGGGCGCCCACGCCGAGCCAGTACTGGGCGCGCTCGGAGTCGATCTGGATGAAGCTCGGCTCCTCCTTCGGCCGGTAGAGGCCGATGGTCTCGATGGAGCGGCCATCGCGACGGGTGCGGGCGTCGGCCACGATCACGCGGTACTGCGGGTTGCGGATCTTGCCGAGGCGGGTGAGCTTGATCTTGACGGCCATGGGGCGTCTCTCTTCCTGTTGCAGGTCACGTGGCGATTCAGCGGCGCCCGCCGGTCGCGGGGCCCGGTTTCGCCTTCCGGGTGACCGCCGTGCGGCACGGGCCCGACGCGTGGGTGACCACGACGAGGCCCACCGGTGACGGCGTCCAGCGGACCAGTCTAAACGCAGGGAGTGGCGCCGGCCCAATCCGGGCCCTCGCCGGTCAGCGCTCGGGGAACTTCAGATCGTCGAGGTCGATGCCCTCGAGCCCGGGCGGGAGCTGGTCCAGGCCGGGCGGCATCTGCGACAGGTCCGGCATCCCGCCGGGGCCGCCCATCCCGGGCATCCCGGGCGGCATCCCGGGCATGCCGCCGGGCATCATGCCCCGCTGCTTGGGCGGGGTCGGTCCGCGGCCGCGGCCCTTGCCCTTCTTGCCCTTGCCCTTGCGCTGGTTCCTGCGGTTGCCGCCGGGCATCCCCATCTGCCCGGCCATGCGGCTCATCATCTTGCGGGCCTCGAAGAACCGGTCGACGAGCTGGTTGACGTCGGTCACCGTGACGCCGGAGCCCTTGGCGATCCGCTGGCGGCGGGAGCCGTTGATGATCTTGGGGTCGGCCCGCTCCTCCGGGGTCATGCCGCGGATGATCGCCTGGATGCGGTCGAGGTATTTCTCGTCGATGTCCCCGATCTGGGCCTTCATCTCCTTGCCGCCCGGCAGCATGCCGAGGAGGTTCCCGATCGGGCCCATCTTGCGGATCATGAGCATCTGGTCGAGGAAGTCCTCGAGTGTCAGCTCGCCGGAGCCGATCTTGGCGGCGGTCTTCTCCGCCTCCCGGGCGTCGAAGACCTGCTCGGCCTGCTCGATGAGCGAGAGCACGTCGCCCATGCCGAGGATGCGGTTGGCCATCCGGTCGGGGTGGAAGACGTCGAAGTCCTCGAGCTTCTCGCCGTTGGAGGCGAACATGATCGGCGTGCCGGTGAGCTCACGGACGCTCAGCGCGGCGCCGCCGCGCGCGTCGCCGTCGAGCTTGGTGAGCACGACACCGGTGAAGCCGACGCCCTCGCGGAACGCCTCGGCGGTCACCACGGCGTCCTGGCCGATCATGGCGTCGAGGACGAAAAAGGTCTCGTGCGGCTGGACGGCGTCGCGGATGCCGCGGGCCTGCGCCATGAGCTCGGAGTCGATGCCGAGGCGGCCGGCGGTGTCCACGATCACCACGTCGTGCATCTTGGCGCGGGCGTGGGCCAGACCGCGCTGCGCGACGTCCACCGGCGCCTGGACGCCGATCACCTCGCCGTCGCCGCCCACGGACGTCCCGGGGTGCGGCGCGAACACCTGGACGCCGGCCCGCTCGCCGACGATCCGCAGCTGGTCCACGGCGCCCGGGCGCTGGAGGTCGCACGCCACGAGCAGCGGGGTGTGTCCCTGGCCCACGAGGTAGTGGGCGAGCTTGCCGGCGAGGGTGGTCTTACCGGCGCCCTGCAGGCCCGCGAGCATGATGACCGTCGGCGGCTGCTTGGCGAACTCGATGCGGCGGGCCTCGCCGCCGAGGATCGCGGTGAGCTCGGCGTCGACGATCTTGACGACCTGCTGGGCCGGGTTGAGCGCCTCGGACACCTCCGCGCCCTTGGCCCGCTCCTTGACCCGGGAGATGAAGGTGCGGACGACCGGGAGGGCGACGTCGGCCTCGAGCAGCGCGAGGCGGATCTCGCGGGCGGTGGCGTCGATGTCGGCATCGGTGAGCCGCCCCTTGCCGCGCAGGTCCTTGAGCGCACCTGTGAGGCGATCGGACAAGGAATCGAACACGGTTGACTCACTCCCTGGTTCGCGGGCCGGGGCGCGCGGGCCCCGTGTCGTCGTCGGTGACGGCTCCCCACAGGGTATCGGCCCGGGCTCAGGTCGGCGTCGCTGGCTCGCCCGCCGGCAGCAGCGCCTCCACCCGCCGGGCCAGTCCGAGGGTCGCTCCCGGGCCGGAGAGGGCGAAGACGTCCTCGACCGCGGCGCCGCGGGTCCGCACCATCACCCAGTCCACGCGCGCCCCCGCCGCGGTGACGGCCGCGACGACCGCGCCGAGCAGGCCGGGGCGGTCCTCGGTCCGCACCTCGAGGAGCAGGCCGTCGGCGTCGGAGCGGGGCGAGACCAGGACCGACGGGGGCGCCTGCGCGTACCCGGGAGCGGCGGCCGTGCGGCGGTCCAGTGCCGTACGGAGCGGGCCGGGGAGACCGCCGTCGATGGCCCGGCGCAGGTCCTGACGCAGGATCCGCGGGTCCACCGGATCGCCGAAGCGGGTCGAGACGAGCACCCGGGCCCGCACCCCACCCGGGGGCCGCAGGTCCACCTCGGCGTCGACCACCTCGAGGCCGTGGGCGGCAAGGACCTCCGCGGTGACGGCGAGCGCGCGCCCACCGCCGGGGA
>DUTZ01000217.1 GCA_012841845.1 Actinomycetales bacterium
CCACCAGGACTCGAACCTGGAATGTCTGAACCAAAATCAGAAGTGTTGCCGATTACACCATGGGGGAACGGCCCTGTTCGGGCCGATCACAGTGTGGCACACGCGGGTGCCCGGGCGGATCTGCCCGCCGTCAGCGGGACCGGCCGCGACTGGGCCCGTCCTGCTAATCGCTCCCGCCGTCCCGCCTCTGCTGGGCCAGTAGTGCTTTTCACGAGGCTCTGGCGTTTCGCTCACTCGCGCACCCGCGAGGTTGGCCACGTGTGGGCACCGCGGTCACTCTCGCCCCACACGGCTCGGTGGCCACCGTGGATCCCTCCCGGGCGGCGTGGCCGACGCCCGTCGGTCCGTTGATGTGAGCGAATCGTGGGGTCAGGCCTGCGCGAATCCGTTCGGCGGCGGGGATTCGCTCAGGGCCCGTCCCACGATTCGCTCACATCGCACGCCGCTCAGGCACCACGGGGCGGAGCCGCCGGGCACCTGCTGCTCGGTTCTCCGACGTCGGTGCAGGTCGAGCGCCGGCCCGACCATCCGGGTCAGTGCGCGAGTGAGCGAAATGCCAGAGCGTCGTGAACGCGACATGGCGCAGCGGCTCAGCGGAGCAGGTCGCGCGGCGAGCGCCGTTAGAAGATCCCGCCGAAGATGCCGAGCGCCAGGACCAGCAGGATCACTCCGAGGATCGCCATGGCCGCCAGAGTCGGCTGGCGCCTGCGGCGCGGAGGGCGGGTGGTGTCGTCGGCGTCGTCCAGTTCAGGCTCGTGGCCTGCGGTCATGTGAATCACTCCTCGAAGTCCCGACCGTACGCGTCCCGTGGGCCCCCGCCACCGGTCGTCAGGGCCGCCGGGTCGCACGCACACTGGGGAAGCCGCCCGCGCGATGACGAGTCGCGCGAGGACGAGGCGGCCGGAGCGACGGCGGGCGCGGCGGCGGGCGAGCCGGCGGGCGCGACGGCGAGAGGAGAGGCGATGCGGAACTGGGAGACCCTCGACGCCGACGTCGTGCTCCTCATGGACCGGCACTTCACCCCCGGGCGCGGCGGGCGGGGCGTCGAGAGGGTTGTGATGCACCACAACGCGGCGGTTCTCACAGTGGAGCAGGTCCACCGGGTGTGGCAGGACCGCCCCGCCTCCGCGCACTACCAGGTGGAGTCCGGCGGCAGGATCGGCCAGCTGGTGTGGGACGACGACACCGCCTGGCACGCCGCCGACCCCGACGTCAACCAGACCTCGATCGGCATCGAGGTCTCCAACTCCGCCGGCGCCGAGCAGGACTGGCCGATCAGCGACACCGCGATCGAGGAGGCCGCCCATCTGGCCGCGGCCGTGTGCGCACACTTCGACCTCGGCCGGCCGGCGGCGGGCACGACGATCCGCTGGCACTCCGAGTTCGCGGCCACGACGTGCCCGTACCACCTCGCCCCCGGCGGCCGGTACCACGAGACGTTCATGGACCGCGCCGGACACTGGTTCGACGAGATGACCGGGGCGGCGGGCTGACCGGGGCGGCGGGCTGACCGGTTCGACGGGCTGACCGGGACGACGACCTGAGCCGCGTGCGACCGGCTCAGTCGGCGGTGGTCCCCCGCTCCACGGCGCGCCGCACGGTGTAGCGCAGGAACGCGGGGAAGACGATCGCGGCCGCGACCATCCCGATCACGACCAGCACGCCGCCGCCGGCCGCCGCGACCGCGGTGCCCACCGAGGCGGCGGCGACTCCATGCGCGACGTCGCCGATCCGCGGGCCGCCCACCACCACGACGATGAACACGCCCTGCAGCCGGCCGCGCATCTCGTCGGTGGCGGCGTCGAGCAGGATCGCCTGGCGGAACGCGGCCGAGATCATGTCCACGGCACCGCCGAAGGCCAGGGCCGCCAGCGCGAGCCACAGCCACCAGCGCGACGCCCCCGGCGAGGCCACGCCCACCACCACGCCGAAGGCCACCATGGACAGCCCCCACAGGGTGATGCACACGAGCACCGCCAGCCCCTGCCGGCGCACGCGCGGGATCCACCCGGAGAACACGCCGCCGATCACGGCGCCCACGCTCATGGCCGCGAAGAGCAGGCCGAGCGCGGTCCCGCCGGTGACGGGATCGCCGAAGGTCTCGGTGGCGATCTGCGGGAACAGGGCGCGCGGCATGCCGAAGACCATCGCGACGATGTCCACGACGAACGAGGCCAGCAGGATCCGCCGGGTGGCGAGGTAGGCGAAGCCGTCGATCACCGACCGCAGCCCGGCCCGTCGCCGCTCCCCCGTCTCGGACACCGACGCCGGCTGCGGCGGCAGCCGCAGCACGGCCCACAGCGTGGCCAGCAGGAACACCGAGTCGAGCAGGTACAGCGTCTCCAGGCCGACCACCGGGATGAGGATGCCGGCGGACACGGGCCCGACGATCGCGCCGAACTGCATCACGGTCATCATCAGCGAGCTCGCCGAGGCCAGCTGCCCGGACGGGATGAGCCGCGGGATGATCGCCGACCGGGTGGGTTGGTTGACGGCGAAGAAGGCCTGCTGGACCGCGAGCAGCCCCATGACCAGCCACACGTTGCGGTTGCCGGCGGCGGCCTGGACCCAGAACAACACCGCCGTCACGATGAGGCCCCAGGTCGTGACGAGCAGCAGCTTCCGGCGGTCCACGGCGTCGGCCAGCGCCCCGCCCCACAGCCCGAACACCACGAGCGGGACCAGGGCGAACGCGCCGGTCAGGCCCACGTAGGCGGAATTGCGGGTGATCTCGAACACCTGCTGCGGCACGGCGACGATCGAGAGCTGGGCGCCGATCACCGTGACGATGTTGGCGACCCACAACCTGCGGAAATCCGGCTGCCGCAGCGGCCGGGTGTCCGCGAGTTGGCGACGGAGGAGGGACACCGTGGCAGGCTACGCCCCAAGGGAATCGCCGGTGTCTGGCCGACCTCGTATCCTGTGAGACGGTCCGCGCCGGCGGGCCACCCGAGATCACCGACCTGGCATCACCGACCGGGGCGCCGCCACGCCCGAGGAGAACGATGACGCAACCCCAGACCGGACGTGCGCAGACCGCCGTGATCGTCCTGGCCGCCGGAGCCGGCACGCGGATGAAGAGCGACACCCCCAAGATGCTGCACCGCGTCTGCGGCCGGACCATGCTCGGTCACGCGCTGCACGCCGCGGCAGGGATCCGGCCGGACCAGGTGGTGGTGGTCGTGGGGCACGACCGGGAGAAGGTCACCGCCGCGGTGGAGGACCTCTCGTCGTCACTCGGTGTCCCGGTGACCACCGCGGTGCAGGAGGAGCAGAACGGCACGGGCGACGCGGTCGCCTCCGGCATGTCGGCGTTGCCCGCCGACTTCGCGGGCACCGTCCTCGTGACCACCTCCGACGTACCTCTGCTCGACGCGGAGACCCTCGAGGAGGTGGTGACCCGCCACGAGATGCGCCCCCGCGCGGCGGTCACCGTCCTCACCTCCACGGCGCCCGACCCCACGGGGTACGGCCGCATCGTGCGGAACGACGACGGCGAGGTGCTGCGGATCGTCGAGCACAAGGACGCTTCGGAGGACGAGCTGGAGATCGACGAGGTCAACTCCGGCGTCTACGCCTTCGACGCGCGGGTCCTGCGGGACTCCCTGGGCAAGCTGAGCACCGACAACTCGCAGGGCGAGCTGTACCTCACCGACGTCCTGCAGCTGGCGCGGCGCGACGACAAGGTGGTCCGGGGCCACCGCATCGAGGACGGGGACCGCGTGGCCGGAGTCAACGACCGCGTGCAGCTGGCCGCGCTCGCCGCCGAGATGAACCGCCGCCTGTGCGAGGCCGCCATGCGCGGCGGCGCCACCATCGTGGACCCGCGCAGCACGTGGCTCGACGTGGACGTGCGCGTCGGCCGCGACGTGAC
The DNA here is from genome assembly GCA_012841845.1 of Actinomycetales bacterium. Classification (GTDB taxonomy): domain Bacteria; phylum Actinomycetota; class Actinomycetes; order Mycobacteriales; family Mycobacteriaceae; genus Dietzia. The sequence goes on from DUTZ01000217.1 coordinate 3,875, forward strand.
GATCCTGCCCGGCACGCACCTCACCGGCACCACGGAGATCGGTGACGGCGCCACCGTCGGCCCCGACACGACCCTCACCGACACCACGGTGGGCGCCGGCGCCACCGTGATCCGCACGCACGCCGTGGGCGCGACGATCGGCGCGGGCGCCGAGGTGGGCCCCTTCGCCTACCTGCGCCCCGAGGCCGAGCTCGGCGAGCACAGCAAGGTGGGCACGTTCGTCGAGGTCAAGAAGTCCTCGATCGGCGCCCACACCAAGGTCCCGCACCTGACCTACGTCGGCGACGCGACGATCGGCGAGTACTCCAACATCGGGGCCTCCAGCGTCTTCGTCAACTACGACGGGGTGAGCAAGCACCGCACCGTGATCGGCGACTACTGCCGCACCGGTTCGGACACGATGTTCGTCGCGCCGGTGACCGTCGGTGACGGCGCGTATTCGGGCGCGGGTACCGTGATCAAGAACGATGTGCCCCCCGGCGCCCTCGCGGTGTCCGGTGGGCGTCAGAGGAACATCGACGACTGGGTGATCGACCACCGACCGGACACCGGTTCGGCGGACGCCGCCCGGCGGGCCAGGAACGACTCCCAGAAGGACGGGCGCAGCCAGTGAGCGAGTGGATCGAGAACCAGAAGAACCTGATGCTCTTCTCGGGCCGGGCCCATCCCGAGCTCGCGGAGCAGGTGGCCGCCGAGCTCGGCGTCGAGATCACCCCGCAGACCGCGCGGGACTTCGCCAACGGCGAGATCTTCGTCCGCTTCGAGGAGTCCGTCCGCGGCTGCGACGCCTTCGTGCTCCAGAGCTGCCCCGCGCCGCTCAACAAGTGGATCATGGAGCAGCTCATCATGATCGACGCGCTCAAGCGCGGCTCGGCCAAGCGGATCACCGCGATCCTGCCGTTCTACCCGTACGCGCGGCAGGACAAGAAGCACCGCGGCCGCGAGCCGATCTCGGCCCGCCTCATCGCGGACATGTTCAAGGCCGCCGGCGCGGACCGCATCATCACGGTGGACCTGCACACGGACCAGATCCAGGGCTTCTTCGACGGCCCGGTCGACCACATGCACGCGCAGGGCCAGCTCTCCGACTACGTGCGCGAGAACTACGGCACCGAGAACATCTGCGTGGTCTCCCCCGACGCCGGCCGCGTCAAGGTGGGCGAGAAGTGGGCCGACGCGCTCGACGGCGCCCCGCTGGCCTTCGTCCACAAGACCCGCGACCCCAACGTGCCCAACCAGGTCAAGTCCAACCGCGTGGTCGGCGAGGTCGAGGGCCGCACCTGCGTGCTCATCGACGACATGATCGACACCGGCGGCACCATCGCCGGCGCGGTCAAGATCCTCAAGGACGCGGGCGCGGGCGACGTGATCATCGCCACCACCCACGGCGTGTTCTCCGACCCGGCGGCCGAGCGCCTCGCGGGCTGCGGCGCCAAGGAGGTCATCACCACCAACACGCTGCCCATCCCGCCGGAGAAGCACTTCGAGAACCTCACGGTCCTGTCCATCGCGCCGCTGCTCGCGCGCACGATCCACGAGGTCTTCGAGAACGGCTCGGTGACCAGCCTGTTCAACGGGGTGGCCTGACATGGCCGGCGACGGGGATGCTAACGGCGACGGCGCGACCGGCGGCGCGACGATCTACCACAACCCGCGCTGCTCCAAGTCGCGGCAGGCGCTCGAGCTGCTCCGCGAGAACGGCATCGAGCCGATGATCGTCAAGTACCTCGACGCCCCGCCGACCGTCGAGGAGCTGCGCACCCTCATCGCCGAGGCCGGCCTGACCCCGCGGCAGGCGGTTCGGGTCAAGGAGCAGGAGTTCACCGACCTCGGGCTGCTCGGGGTGGACGACGACGAGCTGCTCGCCGCGATGGTCGCCCACCCGCGGCTCATCGAGCGCCCCTTCGTCGTCACCCCCAAGGGCACCCGGCTGGCGCGCCCGACGTCGGCGGTCGAGGAGATCCTCTAGCCCGGCGCCGGCCCCATGGCGCCCGGTGCCGACCCCGTGCGCGCCCCATGCGCGCCCGCCCGGCGAGCAACAGCGGTGATGCTCACCAACAGCGGCCATGCACGCTGTTGGACGCACTCAGCGCTGTTGCCCGGGCGGCTCAGGAGCCGGTCGCGAGCCTCGAGATCCAGTACGGGATCAGGCCCATGCACTCCGGCGTGATCGCCATGCAGGTGGGCTGGTCCGGCCCGGGGCCGAACAGGTAACGCAGCGGGTTCTCCAGCGAGCCTTCGGGGAACATCGTCTCTCCTCTGGGTCGGTAACTCGGTGTGTCACACGGCATATCGGTGCCGCCGGGGGTATTCGTTACGCCGATTTGTGAGCTCCCAGCTCACGCCGTTAGGCTGGTCGGGTCATCTCGGCGAGGGAGGACGCGCGGGCGCGCCCGCGAGGTCACTCCGTTATCGACGCGATCTTCTGCAGGTGCCACCCCCTCGCGGGGCCGCCCACGGCGATCGTCTCGGGTCGCCGGGAACCGGATACACCGACTGCAGAGGATCACCGATGTCCAACAAGCTCCCCAGCCTCAAGGCCGCCGTCCGCACCGAGTTCGGCAAGGGCTCGGCCCGCCGCGCCCGCCGCGAGGGCCAGGTCCCCGGCGTCATCTACGGCCACAAGACCGATCCGCGCCACGTGCTGCTCGACACCCTGGCGTTCGCCGCCATCCTCCGCAAGGAGGGCACCAACGCCGTCCTGTCGCTCGACATCGAGGGCGAGGAGCAGCTCGCGCTGACCAAGCAGATCGACGTCAACCCGCTCACCCGCGAGATCGAGCACACCGACCTCCTCGTGGTCAAGAAGGGCGAGAAGGTCGTCGTCGAGGTCACCGTCCACCTCGTCGGCGAGGCCGCGCCCGGCACGCTCGTCACGCAGGACGCCACCGTCGTGGAGGTCGAGGCCGACGCGCTCAACATCCCCGAGTACCTCGAGGTCTCCATCGAGGACGCCGAGGCCGGCCTCATGGTCACCGCCGCCGACCTGGACCTGCCGTCCGGCGTCACGATGATCTCCGACCCGGAGTGGCTCATCGTCAACGTCATCGAGGCCCCGACCGAGGACGAGATGGCGGGCGACGAGGACGACGAGGTCGCCGGCGCGATCGAGGAGTCGCAGGAGCAGGACAAGGCCGAGTCCGAGGCGGCCGCCGAGGACGAGTGATCCCCGGCCGCGGCCCACGCCGCGGCACCCGGCTCCCCGAGGGCCCGTGCACGACCGACCCGGTCGCGCGCGGGCCCTCG
>DUTZ01000218.1 GCA_012841845.1 Actinomycetales bacterium
GACTCGGGCGTCGGCGACCGCGTGGTGGCGGCGCTGCGGGCGGCCGCGCGGGCCGAGGACGGCCCCGGTGGCGGCTCCGGCGACGACTCCGGTCCGCGGCTCGAGCAGGAGGACCTCGTCGGTGCGCTCGGCGTGATCCGGCCGCTCTCCCGCTCGGGGACCGAGGAGCTGAGCCTGGGCTCGATCACCCTCGACGACGTGGGCGACATGGAGGAGGTGCGACAGTCCCTCACCGAGGCGGTGCTGTGGCCGCTGCAGCACCCCGACTCCTTCGCCCGCCTCGGCGTGGAGCCGCCGCGCGGCGTCCTGCTGTACGGGCCGCCGGGCTGCGGCAAGACGTTCGTCGTCCGGGCGCTCGCGGCGAGCGGCCGGCTGACCGTGCACATGGTCAAGGGCGCCGAGCTCATGGACAAGTGGGTGGGCTCCTCGGAGAAGGCGGTGCGGGACCTGTTCCGCAAGGCGCGCGACTCGGCGCCGGCGCTGGTGTTCCTCGACGAGATCGACGCGCTCGCCCCGCGCCGCGGGCAGACCGGCGACTCGGGCGTCGGCGACCGCGTGGTGGCGGCGCTGCTCACCGAGCTCGACGGCGCCGAGCCGCTCGAGAACGTGGTGATCCTCGGCGCCACCAACCGGCCCGAGCTCATCGACCCCGCCCTGCTGCGCCCCGGGCGGCTCGAGAAGCTCGTCTTTGTCCCCCCACCCGACGCCGAGGCGCGCGCCGACATCCTCCGGGCCTCCGGCCGGAACGTGCCGCTGGCCGACGACGTGGACCTCGACGCCCTGGCCGCCGACCTCGACGGCTACTCGGCCGCCGACTGCGCGGCCCTGCTCCGCGAGTCGGCGCTCACCGCGATGCGGCGCGACATCGACGCCGCCGAGGTCACGGCCGACGACGTGGCCCGCGCCCGGGAGACCGTCCGCCCCTCGCTCGACCCGGTGCAGGTGGAGAGCCTGCGGCAGTACGCCGACCGCCGGGACGCCTAGCGGCGCGCCGGGAGGTGCGTGCCGCCGGCTTGCCGGTCGCCCGAACGCGGACTACAGTCCCCTTTCATGCGGAAGATTCTCGTAGTAGCCCTCCGCAGCGGGGTCTGAACAGACCGGCACCCCCGCTGCGCGGTCGCTGCATTTCTGTCGTCGGTCACCCGAACCGACACCGAGGGCACGAGAACATGAGCACCACCACGCAGACCACCACCACGGGCACCGCCTGTCCCTTCACCGAACGCTTCGACCGCCGCCCGCCGCGCGGGTTCGCCGCCGAGGCCGCGGGCATGGACTGGCGCGAACTGCTCGACACCTACGCCCCGTCCACGGACCACTTCCACCTGGCCGACCTTTCCCGCCGGCCGCTGGGCCGGGGCATCACCGCCTACGAGGCGATCCTCGCCACCCGCGACGCCGCCGACCCCGGCCGCTTCTCGGCCCGCCGCCTCACCACCACCTCGTGCGGCGACCTCACCGCGATGTCCGAGATGCTGGGCCAGGCCGGCGCGCGCGTCGAGATCGAGACCTTCCACCAGTACGAGGGCCGCGCCTTCGCCGGGCACACCTTCACCGGGAGCACCGCGTGGTGCACGATCCTGCGCGCCACGAGCGGGCGCCGCGAGACGTGGGCGATGGGCTTCGGCGAGGACTCCTCGGCGGCCTCCATCGCCGCGCTTCTCAACGCCGCGACCCTGCTCCACCTGCGCTGAGAACAGTTGTCGACGCGCGTTCTGTAAAGTGGGCCCGGTAATCAGCCCGAACAATGCCCCGGCGCCGTCCCCTTTCACGGCGGGCCCACCCGTGCCCGGGCCACTGTAGCGACGGACCGAGAGGAGCCGCCGGTGATCGTGATCCTCGCGGCCCACGCCGTGGCCGCCCTGATCGCGATCCCACTGGCGTTGCGCCTCGGCCGCCGCGCCTTCCCGATCCTCGCCCTGGTCCCCGCGGCCGGTGCCGTGTGGGTGGCGGCGAACCTCGACGGCGTCCCCACCGAGTCGCTCCCCTGGGCCCCCGGCATCCACCTCGCGCTGGACCTGCGCATGGACGCGCTCTCCGCGCTCATGGCGCTCATCGCCCTGGGCATCGGCGCGCTCGTCCTGTTCTACTGCGGCTGGTACTTCGACGACGAAGAGCCCCGCCTGCACCTGTTCGCGGCCGAACTCGTGGCCTTTGCCGGCGTCATGTTCGGCCTGGTCGTGGCCGACAACATGGTGCTGCTCTACATCTTCTGGGAGATCACCTCCGTCCTGAGCTTCCTGCTCGTCGGCCACTACGCCGAACGCGCCACCGCCCGGCGCGCGGCCACGCAGGCGCTGCTCGTCACCACCCTCGGCGGGCTGGCGATGCTCGTCGGCGTGGTGATCCTCGGGCAGTCCACCGGCTCGTACCTGCTCAGCGACGTGCTCGCCGACCCGCCCGGCGGCCCGGCCGTGCACTGGGCGCTGGTGCTGGTGATCGTGGGCGCGGCCAGCAAGTCGGCCATCGCCCCGCTGCACTTCTGGCTCCCGGGCGCCATGTCGGCGCCCACCCCGGTGAGCGCCTACCTGCACTCCGCGGCCATGGTCAAGGCCGGCGTCTTCCTCGTGGCGCGGCTCTCCCCGGCCCTGTCCGGCTCGTCCACGTGGCAGCTCCCGCTCGTCGTGCTGGGCGTGGTCTCCCTGCTCATGGCCGGCTGGCGCGCCCTGCGCGAGACCGACCTCAAGCTCATCCTGGCCTTCGGCACCGTCAGCCAGCTCGGCTTCCTGCTGGTGCTCGTGGGGATCGGCTCGCGCGACACCATGCTCGCCGGCCTCGCCATGCTGCTGGCGCACTCCCTGTTCAAGTCGGCCCTGTTCATGTCGGTCGGCGTCATCGACAAGATCACCGGCACGCGCGACATCCGCGAGCTCTCCGGGCTCGCGCGCACCCACCGCCCCCTGGCCGTGATCTTCGCCGTGGCCGCCGCCTCCATGGCGGGCCTGCCGCCCCTGCTCGGGTTCATCGGCAAGGAGGCCGCGTTCGCCACGGTGCTCGAGGAGGGGCGGCTGCACGGCATGCCGTCGATGGTCGTGGCGGCCGGCCTCGTCGCCGGCTCCATCCTCACCTTCGCCTACACCGCCCGCCTGCTCATGGGCGCGTTCCGGGCCAAGCGCTCCTTCCCCGACGGCGTGAGCCCCGCCGTCGCCGACTCCCGCCGGGCCGGGCCGTTCTTCCTCGCCGTTCCCGCGGCCCTCGCCGCCGGCGGGCTCGTGCTGGGCCTGTGGTCGGCCCCGGTCGAGGAGCTGCTCGTCCGCTTTGTCGACCCCGCCTTCCCCGAGGGCAGCCCGTGGCGCGACCCCGAGCCCTACCACCTGGGCCTGTGGCACGGGTTCGAGATCCCGCTCGCGCTCACCGCCGTGGTCTACGTGCTCGGCACGCTGCTGTACGTGGCGCAGCGGACGGTCGAGAAGATGCAGTTCACCTCCCCCGCGCTCGGCAACGCCGACCGGATCTACGACCTCGTGCTCAAGTGGGCGGACACCGCCTCGCTGCGCCTCACCGCGCTCACCCAGCGCGGCTCGCTGCCGCTCACGCTCGGCATCATCCTGTTCACGCTCGTCGTGTTCCCGTTCCTCTCGCTGCTCGCCGGTACCCGCGAGGGCCTGCGGATGGAGCTGTCCGCCAACCCGGTGGTGCTCATCGTGCTGCTACCCATGACGGTCGCCGCGCTCGCCGCCACCGTCCTGCGCAACCGCCTCGCGGCCGTGATCTGCATGTCCGTCACCGGCTACGGTGTCGCGGTGGTGTTCGCCTTCCACGGCGCCCCGGACCTGGCGCTCACGCAGGCGCTCGTCGAGACGCTCATGATGGTGACGTTCGTGCTGGTCCTACGGACCATGCCCGCCGAGGTCCCGCTCTCCTCCACGTACCGCCGCCTGCGGGCCTGGCTCGGCATCGGCGTCGGCCTGCTCGTCGTGGTGGTGGGCGCCTACGCCATCAACGCGCGCCAGCACACCGCGGTGTCCACGGTGTTCCCGGACCTGGCCTACCGGATCGGCCACGGCGCCAACGCCGTCAACGTCACGCTCGTGGACCTCCGCGCCTGGGACACCATGGGCGAGGTCACCGTGCTGCTCGTCTCGGCCACCGGCATCGCCAGCCTCGTGTTCCGCAACCGCCGCTACGGCCCGGCGCCGCGCGTCGCCGACGTGGGCAAGACCCGGTCCGGCC
>DUTZ01000219.1 GCA_012841845.1 Actinomycetales bacterium
GCCCGGCTGCCCGCGGCCGCGCCGCCGTCGGTCGGCTCGATCACCTGGTGGATCCCCGGCACGCCGGCGTCGCCCCGCGCGGCGGCGTCGAAGCGCTGCTCGAGCCACGGCACGCCCTGGATCCCCACCAGTTCGGTGCTCGCGCGCCAGGCGTCGCGGACGAAGTCCTGGAAGCCGCACTCGGTGGGGTCGATCGTCACGCTCGTCCCGCCCTCGGCGTACCGGTCGGCCAGCCACAGCACGTCGGAGTACGGCACGAGGCAGTCGGTGGGGCACGAGCTCAGGTACACGGGCGCGTTGGGCGTCTCCCTGCCCAGCCGCCCCTCGTCGTAGCGCCGGCGGAACGCCGGGTCGTCGCTGGGCAGGCCGCCGGCGAACACCGCCTGCAGTGGTAGCCCCGGGGTGAGCCCGTAGACGAGCTGGCAGCTGGTGTGGAACACGTTGGCCACCTGCCGGCCGAGCGGCGTGAGCCGGGAGTCGAGGTCGATCTCGGGGTACGCGGCGGCATAGCCCAGGGCGTTGGCCACCACGAAGCCGGCGGCGAGCTCGCCGCCGGCGAAGTGCTCGAAGCTCGTCGAGTCCACGACCATGCCCTGGAGGACCGAGCCCACGATCCGCCGCTCGGGGGCGTAGGAGCCCGCCATCTCGGCGGCCGTGGTGCCGGCGACGCCGCCGCCCGCCAGCCCGAAGATCGCGGCCGGCAGGTCCGGCTCGATCGGGGCGTCGGGCACCTGCTCGATCGCGCGGAGGATGTCCAGCGCGGCCGGGCCGGAGAGCGCGCCCACCGAGAAGGGATGGACGCCGGGCGCGCCGTTGTTGCCGAAGTCGGTCATGGCCACGGCCCAGCCGCGGGCGAGCATCTGTGGGATCGGCCCCAGGGAGACCTGCGCGAGGTCGGCGGTGTTCCCGCCCACCCAGCGGTAGCTGGGCCCGCACCCGGGGGCGAGGTTGTCGTTGGCCTCGAGGTAGCTCACCACACGCTTCTCGCCGTGCTGCCCGAAGGCGTGCGGGACCAGCACGATGCCGCTCACCACGCGGGGCCCGCCGTCGAGGCCGGTACTGGTGTAGAGGACCTGCCAGGCGTCGAGGCCGCCGAAGCGGACGAGCACGTTCTGCGGCTGCACCTTGCGCGAGCGCAGCAGCGTTCCGGCGGGCGTGGCCGGGTCCACCTCGGGGGCCGCGTAGAACGGGTCCTCCTGCGGCGGGGTCGGGAACCACTCCTCCGGCGTGGCGAGCCGGCCGTCGAGCACGGCGTCCACCACGGGCGGCGAGAAGACCTCGTGCGGCAGGACGGTGGGGGCGGCCGTCGCCGCGGGGACGCCGGTCCCGGCGACCGAGACGGCGAGCGCCAGGGCGAGAATGCCGGTCGCCCGGCCGGGGTTGCGCATGGCGCGAGCTTAACAACCGCTGAGAACCCGGACGCCTGCCGCCCGCCGCCTCCCGTGCGGTCCGCGGTGAGGTGAGCCACTGCGGGGCGCCCGAAATCGGTACTGTCGGAGGCATGCACGTAGGACTGATCTGGCTTGGCGCGGCAGTACTGCTCGCGGCCGGCGAGTCCGTGGGTGGAGAACTCTTCCTCCTCATGCTCGCCGGCGGCGCGTTGGGCGGCTCCGCGGCGGCCTTCCTCGGCGCCCCGGTGTGGGGGCAGGCGCTCGCGTTCGCGCTGGTCTCGATCATCCTCGTCGTGGGCGTCCGCCCGCTCGTCCGTCGCCGCATGCTCTCCGCGCTCCCGGAGCACGACACCAACACGGCCGCCCTCACCGGCCGCGGGGGCACCGTCGTCGAGGCCGTCGGCCCCGGCGGGGGCCTGGTGGAGATCGGCGGCGACACCTGGACGGCCCGGCCGCTGCTCGACGGCGACACGTTCGCCGCCGGGGAGAAGGTCCTCGTGCACCAGATCGAAGGCGCCACGGCGATCGTCGTGCGCGGCGTCTAGCAGACCGCCAGAACGACCGAACCGCAAGGAGAACCATGGGTGGCTTGATCTTCCTCGCCGTCATCGTCGTCTTGATCGTCTCGGTGGTGGTGAGCTCGGTGAAGCTCATCCCCCAGGCCGAGGCGGCCGTCATCGAGCGGCTCGGCCGCTACCAGCGCACCGTGAGCGGCCAGCTCACGCTCATCATCCCGTTCATCGACCGGGTGCGCGCCAAGGTGGACCTGCGCGAGCGCGTGGTGACCTTCCCGCCGCAGTCGATGATCACCGAGGACAACCTCACGCTGTCCATCGACACGGTCGTGTACTTCCAGGTCACCGACCCCAAGGCGGCGGTCTACGAGATCAACAACTACATCGTGGCCGTGGAGCAGCTCGCCACCACCACGCTGCGCAACGTCGTGGGCGGGCTCACGCTCGAGCAGACGCTCACCAGCCGCGACATGATCAACAAGCAGCTCCGCGGGGTGCTGGACTCCGAGACCGGGCGCTGGGGCCTGCGCGTGGCCCGCGTCGAGCTCCGCTCGATCGACCCGCCGCCCTCGATCCAGGAGTCGATGGAGAAGCAGATGAAGGCCGACCGCGAGAAGCGGGCCATCATCCTCACCGCCGAGGGCCAGCGCGAGGCCGCCATCACCACCGCGCAGGGCGCCAAGCAGGCCGCGATCCTCGACGCCGAGGGCAACAAGCAGGCCTCGATCCTCTCCGCCGAGGCCGAGCGCCAGTCGCGGATGCTCCGCGCCCAGGGTGAGCGGGCCGCCCGCTACCTCGTCGCCGAGGGCCAGGCCGCCGCGATCGCCCGCGTCAACGCCGCGGTCAAGTCCTCCAAGCCCACGCCGGAGATGCTCGCCTACCAGTACGTGCAGAACCTGCCGGAGATGGCCAAGGGCGACGCCGCCACGATGTGGATGATCCCCTCGCAGTTCGGCGACTCGCTGGAGACGTTCGCCAAGGCGATGGCCAAGAAGGACGAGGAGGGCGTGTTCCGCTACGAGCCGCGCGGCGACGCCGACGACGCCGAGCTGCCCTCGGCGCCCGAGCACTGGTTCGACACCTCGACCGACCCCGAGATCGCGCAGTCCGTGGCCGCCGCCGAGGCCGCCGCCCGCGGGGCCGGGTCCTCGACCACGGAGGACGAGGAGCGCCGCCGGCCCAAGCCCAAGCCGGGCGTGTTCGACATGGTCCCCGAGTCCGAGGGCGGCGCGGCCCCCGACACCGCCGGCGCCGGGCACGACCAGAGGGACGCCCTCGGCGGCCCGCCGCAGGGACTGCCCTCCGGCCCGAGCCCGACCCCGGGTCCGGCGGACGCGTACCCCACGCATCGGGAGGCCGACGAGTACGGGCAGCACCACCGGCCGTGAGTGACGCCAGCGAGGCGACCGCCGCCGGTCGGGAGTTCGACGCCGAGGACATCCGCCTCATCGAGACGGCGGCCGCGGTGTTCGCCTCGCGGGGCATCAAGGGCACGAGCACCGACGACATCGCCAAGGCCGCCGGCGTCACCCGCGTGACCCTGTACCGGCGGCTGGGCACGCGCGACGAGGTCCTGCGCGCGATGTACGCGCACGAGACGCAGCGGCTCATGATGTCGCTCAACGACCGCTTCGTCCCCTTCGAGTCCCTCGAGTGGGACGCCGTCCGGCACGTCGAGGACCTGCTCGTGGGGACGGTGTTCGACATCCGCGACAGCGAACTGCTGCGCCGCCTCGTCGAGATGGACCGCGTCGAGGCCATGGCCATGCTCGCCACGCAGTCCGACTCGGTGCTCGGCGCGATCACCGAGCTCGTCGCCGAGTTCCTCCGCAACACGTGGGACGCCGACGTGCACGCCCGGCCGATGGACGACGACGAGAAGGACGCCCTCTCCCGCGAGATCGGAAGCGTGGTGGGCCGCTTCCTCCACTCCCTGGTGGTGATGCCCGACGGCCCGCCGGTCGTGGACTCCGAGGAGGGCATCCGCGCGCTGGCCCGACGGACCCTCGTGCCGATGATCCTCCAGCGCTAGGCGCCGGCCCCCAGCTCGTGGGCGAGCGCGTCCCGCAGCTCCGGGAACCGGAACGCGTGCCCGGCGGCGGCGAGCGCGCCCGGGGCGACGCGCTGATCGGCCAGCGCGAGC
>DUTZ01000220.1 GCA_012841845.1 Actinomycetales bacterium
CGGCGGCGCCTCCTTGGGAGGCTCCGGTACGCTCACGGGAGCACCCATCTCGCGCGTGACAGGGAGTCGAATGAAGTCACCGAGGCTGCTGCGCAGCCCATTCCTGTGGATCATCGCCGCGTTCCTGCTCATCATGCTCGGCATGAACCTGTTCTCGGCGTCCAGCCGGTACCAGGAGGTGCCCACCTCGAAGATCATCTCGGTGATCGCGGGGCAGGACCCGCTGCGCGAGGTGGTGCTGGTCGACGGCGACCAGGAGATCCGGCTCGAGTACAAGGACGACGGCGGCGCCCGCATGCGCGCCAACTGGGTGGGCCAGCAGAGCCTCCAGATCGTCGACCTGCTCAACGAGCGCTCCGAGGCGGGCACGCTCGAGCAGTGGCGCGTCGAGAACCCCGACCGCGGCTTCATGTCGCTGTTCCTGATGGGCATCTTCCCGTTCATCCTGCTCGGCGTGCTGTTCTTCTGGATGATCAACTCCGCCCAGGGCGGCAACCGCGTGCTCGGCTTCGGCAAGAGCAAGGCGAAGGTCGCCAGCAAGGACACCCCGCAGACCACGTTCTCCGACGTGGCCGGTTGCGAGGAGGCGATCGAGGAGCTGCAGGAGATCCGCGAGTTCCTCGCCGAGCCCGGCAAGTTCCAAGCCGTCGGAGCCAAGATCCCCAAGGGCGTCCTGCTCTACGGCCCCCCCGGTACCGGCAAGACGCTCCTCGCGCGCGCCGTGGCCGGCGAGGCGGGTGTCCCGTTCTTCTCCATCTCGGGTTCCGACTTCGTCGAGATGTTCGTCGGTGTCGGCGCCAGCCGCGTCCGTGACCTTTTCGAGCAGGCCAAGGAGGCCGCGCCCGCGATCATCTTCATCGACGAGATCGACGCCGTCGGCCGCCACCGCGGCGCCGGCATGGGCGGCGGCCACGACGAGCGCGAGCAGACGCTCAACCAGCTGCTCGTCGAGATGGACGGCTTCGACGTCAAGGGTGGCGTCGTCCTGATCGCGGCCACCAACCGCCCCGACGTCCTCGACCCCGCGCTGCTGCGCCCCGGACGCTTCGACCGCCAGATCCCCGTCGAGGCCCCCGACATGAACGGCCGCCTGCAGATCCTGCGGGTCCACGCCGCGAACAAGCCGATGGCCCCGGACGCCGACCTCGCCTCGGTCGCCAAGCGCACGCCGGGCTTCACCGGCGCAGACCTGGCCAACGTCCTCAACGAGGCCGCGCTGCTCACCGCGCGCCAGAACAAGCAGTGGATCACCAAGGAGAACCTCGACGAGGCCATCGACCGCGTGATCGCCGGCCCGCAGAAGCGCACGCGCGTGATGAATGAGCGCGAGCTGCTGATCACGGCGTACCACGAGGGCGGGCACGCGCTCGTCGCGGCCGCCATGCCCGGCAACGACCCGGTGCAGAAGGTGACGATCCTGCCGCGCGGTCGTGCGCTGGGCTACACGATGGTGATGCCCGACTCCGACAAGTACTCCCAGACCCGCGGCGAGCTGCTCGACCAGCTGGCCTACATGCTGGGCGGCCGCGCGGCCGAGGAACTGGTCTTCCACGACCCGACCACCGGCGCGGCCAACGACATCGAGAAGGCCACCAAGGTGGCTCGCGCCATGGTCACCGACTACGGCATGACCGAGTCGCTGGGCGCGGTCAAGCACGGCACCGGCAACACCGAGCCCTTCCTCGGGATGCAGGCCGGCATGGCCCAGGGCCGCGACCACTCCGAGGAGGTGGCCGCCCTGATCGACCAGGAGGTCGCCAACCTGATCAAGAACGCCCACCAGGAGGCGTTCGACGTCCTGGACGAGAACCGCGACGTCCTCGACGAGTTGGTCCGCCAGCTGTTCGAGCACGAGACCCTCGACAAGGAGCACGTGGCGCGCATCTTCGAGCCGCTGCGCAAGCGCTCCCGGCGTCCGGCCTGGACCGGCTCGCCGCACCGCCAGCCCTCCGACGTGCCGCCCATCGACCCGCCCGAGCGCAAGGTCCCCGAGCCCGCCGCCATCCCGGCCGGCCCCGGCCAGCACGGCGGCTC
>DUTZ01000221.1 GCA_012841845.1 Actinomycetales bacterium
CCCTGTGGCGCGCGACGCCCGAGGGGATCCTAAGGTCCCGCCGCCCCGCGCGGGGGTCCGTGCCCGTCAGCGCGGGGCCGTGGGCGGGGTGATCAGCGCAGCGTGACCTGCCGGGCCCGCAGGCCGTCGCGGGAGGAGCGCTCCTCGGAGGTCAGCGGCCCGTCCTGGGCGAGCGCGTCGGTGAGCCGGGCGTCGAGCTCCACGAGGCCGGGCGCCCACTCCTGGGCGTGCATCTCGGGGTCGAGGTCGAAGACCGGGACGAGCAGGCCGTGCGTGCGGAAGGACCCGGCGAAGCGGGAGCCCTCACCGAGGTGGAGGCCGCCGGCGGCGTGGACGCGGGCGACGGCGTCGAAGAGCGCGTCCTCGTCCTCGGGCCGCACCCAGCGGATGTGGGCCTTGTCGCCGGCGTCGACCCACCAGGCGGCCTCGATGCCGTCCCGGTCCACCCGCGCGGACGGCATCATGACCTCGTTGGCGTTCTGCACCGCCTGGGCGATCTCCGGGGCCACCTGGACGCCGTCGGCGATCCACCACGAGAAGTCGTCGTGGACCTCGATCTGCAGCGGGGCGGCCGCGTCCACGACGTCGGCGAGGGCCGGCGTGTCGTCGTCGGGGTAGGTGGCGGTCAGGGTCTCGCCGCCGCCGGCGCGGGTGGCCCAGTCCACCGCGTAGGCCAGGTCGGCCGCCGGGTCGGGGCCGTGCACCTGCACCTGGAGGCCGACGAGCGCCGCGCCGCCCAGCTCGTCGTCGCGCACCAGGCCGGCGATGGCACCGGGCAGCACGGTGGCCAGCACGATCTCGCGGTCCGTGCCGGGCGTGGTGAGCCGGGCGGTCGCGGACGGCACGAACTCGCGCATCGCCACCATGTCGCACTCGCCGGCGAACCCGGCGAACGGACGCGGATCGACGCGCAGCTCCTCGCGCTCGGCCGCACGTGCGGCGAGTTTGGCCTGGCGGTTGCCGCCGGACTTGGGCTGGTTGTGACGGCTTCTTCTACCCACGAGTGTCAGGATACGGGGCGTCCTGCGCGACGGGGGCCGGACGGTCCTCGAGGGCCTCCAGCGCCCGCGCGGGGACGTTGGTGCCCACCCAGTCCACGCCCAGGTCCCGGCAGAGCCGGAGGTCGGCCGGGTCGTCGGCCGTCCAGCAGTAGGTGCCCAGGCCGCGCGAGCGCCAGTACTCGACCAGCCACGGGCGGGCCCGCAGCGCGCCGATGCTGGGGCCCATGAACTGGGCGCCGCAGCCCTCCGCGGGCCAGGACTTGAGCACGTTGCGCCGCTCGCGGAGCTGCACCACGGGCACGGCGGGCACCATCTGCCGGAAGCGGCGCACCGCGAGGACGGAGAAGCTCATCATGAGCGCCCGCGACTCGCCGAAGTCGGCCGGGGAGTCCAGGCCGAAGTAGCGCAGCTCGTCGCGCAGCGCGGCCTCGACGCGGCCGCCGGTCGGGACGGGGTGCTTGGTCTCGAGGAACAAGCGGACCTGCGGGTACGCCTCGGCCAGCACGAGGAAGCTGCGCAGGGTGAGCACCGGCTCGGGGCGGCGGTGGAGGGGGTGCCACGACCCCACGTCCAGGCCGGAGAGCTCGTCGAGCGTGCTGGCGTGGACCCACAGGTCGCGGTCTCCGACCCGGGTGGTGCGCGGGTCGTGAAGCAGGACGGGGACGCCGTCGGCGGTGAGCCGGATGTCCACCTCGAGCGCCTCGGCGCCCTCCTCGAGCGCCTTCTGGTAGGCCACCAGGGTGAGCTCGGGGTAGTCGGCGGAGGCCCCTCGGTGGGCCACGATCCCGCTCCGTGTGGACACCGGGGACGCCGGCCGGGTGGTCGCCGGAACCGTCACGGGCTCTCCTCTCGCGCTGGGGACGCGTCCACGATCCCCCTCACGAGAAACCGTCGGGTGAACCGTGGGAGAGGGTCACCGAAACTCCGCGTGACGGCGAGGGTCTCGGTGGCCACCCAGGCGGCGGTCGCCAGCGCGAGCGCGGTGAGCAGCACGGTGTCGGCCGCGGCCTGCGGGCCGTCGGCCGTGC
>DUTZ01000222.1 GCA_012841845.1 Actinomycetales bacterium
CCGCGCCGTCCGCCGGGCCCGACGTGGACGAGCTGCGCCGGACGTTCGACGATCTGCTCGCCGACTCGGCGGGCACGCCCGGCGCGGACGACGAACACGGCGGCGTCCGCGACCACCAGGTCGAGGCCCTCGACGCCGCCCACGACCTGCTCGCCCAGGCCCTGGCGTCCCTGGACTCCCCGCGCTGATGGCCGCCAAGCGGATGCGGCTGGACGCCGAACTGGTGCGCCGCAAGATGTGCGACAGCCGGGAACGGGCCCGCGACCTCATCGACGGTGGCCGCGTCCTCGTCAACGGCGTCGTGGCCACCAAGCCGGCGACGCAGGTCGAGCCCACCACGTCCGTGGCGCTCGCTGCGTCCGACGAACCCGAATGGGCCTCGCGCGGCGCGCACAAACTCCTCGGCGCCCTCGACGCCTTCGCGCCCGCGGGCCTGACCGTCGAGGGCCGCCGCTGCCTCGACGCGGGTGCCTCGACCGGGGGGTTCACCGATGTCCTCCTCGCCCGCGGCGCCGAGCGGGTCGAGGCCGCCGACGTGGGCTACGGCCAGCTCGTCTGGCGGCTCCGCAGCGACGACCGGGTGGGCGTCCACGACAAGACCAACGTGCGCACCCTGACGCCGGAGGCGATCGGCGGGGCGGTCGACCTCGTGGTCGCCGACCTGTCCTTCATCTCCCTGCCGCTGGTGCTTCCCGCGCTCGCCGCGTGCACGCGTGTCGGGGGCGACCTGCTCCCCATGGTCAAGCCGCAGTTCGAGGTGGGCAGGGACCGCGTCGGCGCGGGCGGTGTGGTCCGCGACCCGGCGCTGCGCCACGAGGCGGTCATGGGGGTCGTCCGCTCGGCGGCCGAGGTCGGTCTCCGCACGGAGGGCTGCGTGGCCAGCCCGCTGCCGGGGCCGAGCGGGAACGTCGAGTACTTCCTGTGGCTCCGCAGGTGCCCCGACGCCCCGGTGCACCTCGACCCGGACGAGATGCACTCCCTGGTGGGGAGCGCCGTGAGGAGGGGGCCACAGTGACCGGGACTCCGGAGACCGCGCCACGACGCCTGCTGCTCGAGGCCAACATCGGCCGCCCCGACATCGCCGCCACCGTCTCCCAGGTGGTGGACGCGTGCCGGAGTCGCGGGATCGCCGTGCGGATGCTCGAGGACACCTTCGCGTCGGTGCCCACCGGCACC
Organism: Actinomycetales bacterium; assembly: GCA_012841845.1. GTDB lineage: Bacteria > Actinomycetota > Actinomycetes > Mycobacteriales > Mycobacteriaceae > Dietzia. Next base: position 1,177 of record DUTZ01000222.1, read on the forward strand.
GGGGTGGAGTCGGTGCCCGACACCGCGGAGGCGGCGGTCGGGTGTGAGCTCGTCCTGGTCCTGGGCGGCGACGGCACCTTCCTGCGCGCCTGCCAGTACGCCACCGCCGCCGACGTGCCGGTCCTCGGCGTCAACCTGGGCCACATCGGCTTTCTCGCCGAGTCGGAGGTGTCCTCCCTGAGCCCGGTGGTGGAGCAGATCGCCGCCCGCGACTACCGGGTGGTCGAACGCATGACGGTCGAGGCGACCGTCCTCCACGACGACCGCGTCGTGGGCCGCGACTGGGCCCTCAACGAGGCGAGCATCGAGAAGACCGCCCGGCAGGGCGTGCTCGAGGCCTCGGTCGAGATCGACGGCCGGCCGGTCAGCGACTACGGCTGCGACGGCATCCTGGTCTCCACCCCGACCGGCTCCACGGCGTACGCCTTCTCGGCCGGCGGGCCCATCGTGTGGCCGGAGCTCGACGCGATCCTCGTCGTCCCCAACAACGCCCACGCGCTGTTCGCCCGGCCAATGGTCGTGGCGCCCAGCTCGCGCGTCGCCGTGGAGACCGCCACCCACTCCGGCGACGCGGTGGTGGTCCTGGACGGGCGCCGCGAGATCGCCGCGCCCGCCGGGAGCCGCGTGGAGGTGGTGAGCGGGCGCCGCCCCGTCAAGTGGGTGCGCCTCGACGACTCGCCGTTCACCGACCGCCTCGTCACCAAGTTCGAGCTGCCCGTCACGGGATGGCGGGGACGTCCGGCCTCCCGCCGGCTCCCCTAGGGTGGGGGCGTGCTCTCGGAACTACGGATCAGCGGCCTCGGCGTGATCGACGAGGCCGTCGCCGAGTTCGCCCCGGGCCTGTCGGTCCTCACGGGCGAGACCGGCGCCGGCAAGACGATGGTGGTCACCGGCCTGCGGCTCCTCGCCGGCGGCCGCGCCGACCCCGGGCGGGTCCGCCGCGGCGAGGACAAGGCCCTCGTCGAGGGCCGCTTCGACCTCGCGGCCGCGGCGACCATGGACACCGGCGACCGGAGCGCGCTCGACGAACTGCTCGAGGACGCGGACGTGGAACTCGACGAGGACGGCTCGGTGATCGCCGCGCGGCGGGTGGGCGCCGACGGGCGGTCCCGCGCC
>DUTZ01000223.1 GCA_012841845.1 Actinomycetales bacterium
CGAGCCAGTCGCGGGCCACGACGTGCGAACCGTCGATCGTGATGAGCGCGGAGGTCACCACGTGCGCGGTCCGCGGGTCGGGGCCGGTGGTCTCCAGGTCGAACGCGAGGAGGCGGCCGCGATCGACGCCGACGGCGCCGGACGGAGGGCCGGGGACGGGGCCGGGGGTGTGGCCGGGGGCGGGGGTCGGTGTGCTCAGGTTCATGCGCTCACCGTAGGGCAGCGGTCGGACACCGTGGTCCGGCCCGGCACTACGCTGGTGGCCGTGAGCGACGACATCAGCAGCGGCGACCCCCTCGGCACCGGGGACCTCCCCCCGGAGGTCCGCCTGGAGTGGACCGACCTCGCGGAGACCGTGCGGGACCACCAGTTCCGCTACTACGTCAAGGACGCCCCGATCGTCTCCGACGCCGAGTTCGACGCACTGCTCGCCGAGCTCACCGCGCTCGAGGAGCGGTACCCCGAGCTGCGGACCCCGGACTCGCCCACCCAGCTCGTCGGCGGGGGCTTCTCCACCGACTTCGCCGAGGTCACCCACCTCGAGCGCATGCTCAGCTTGGACAACGTGTTCTCCGAGGAGGAGCTTCGGGACTGGGTGGCCTCGGCCGTCGAGCAGGCGCACGTCCCGGCTGACGAGCTGCCGTTCCTGTGCGAGGTCAAGATCGACGGCGTCGCTCTGGACCTCGTGTACCGCGACGGCCGGCTGGTGAGCGCGGCCACCCGCGGCGACGGCCGGACCGGCGAGGACGTGACGCTCAACGCCCGCACCATCGACGACGTGCCGGTCACGCTCACCCCCTCCGACGAGCGGCCGGTCCCCGCGCTGCTCGAGGTCCGGGGCGAGGTGTTCTTCCGGCTCGAGGACTTCGCCGACCTCAACGCGCGGCTGGTCGCCGAGGGCAAGCCGCCCTTCGCCAACCCGCGCAACAGCGCCGCCGGCTCGTTGCGGCAGAAGAACCCCGCGATCACCGCGCAGCGCCGCCTGGGGATGTACTGCCACGGCCTCGGCGCGGTCGAGGGTGCGTCCTTCGACAGCCTCCACGACGTCTACCTCGCCCTGGCCGAGTGGGGCCTGCCCGTCTCGCCCCACACCGCGCCCGCTACGGGTGTCGAGGAGGTCGTGGAGCGGATGCGGTACTGGGGCGAGCACCGCCACGAACCCGAGCACGAGATCGACGGCCTCGTCGTCAAGATCGACGACCGCGCCGTGCAGCGGCGCCTCGGCTCCACCTCCCGCGCCCCGAGGTGGGCCATCGCCTACAAGTACCCGCCGGAGGAGGTCATGACGACCCTCCTGGACATCCGGGTGTCCGTGGGCAGGACCGGCCGCGTCACGCCGTACGCCCACATGGAGCCCGTCCTCGTGGCCGGGTCGACCGTCGCCATGGCGACGCTGCACAACCAGACCGAGGTCAAGCGCAAGGGCGTGCTCATCGGGGACACCGTGGTGATCCGCAAGGCCGGCGACGTGATCCCCGAGGTCCTCGGCCCGGTGGTGGAGCGGCGCGACGGCACCGAGCGCGAGTTCGTCTTCCCCGAACGCTGCCCCGAGTGCGACACGGTGCTCGCGCCGGCCAAGGAGGGGGACGCCGACTGGCGGTGCCCCAACCAGCGGTCCTGTCCCGCGCAGTTGCGTGAGCGGCTGTTCTACCTGGCGTCGCGCTCGGCGCTGGACATCGAGGCGCTCGGCTACGAGGGCGCCTCGGCGCTGCTTTCCAGCGGCGTGCTGGAGAACGAGGCCGGGCTGTTCGACCTCAGCGAGGACGACCTGCTCCGCGTGGACCTCTACACGCGTGTGGACAAGGCCACCCGCAAGCAGATCGAGGAGGGGGCCGAGCCGGAGCGCACCGTGCTCACCGAGAACGGACGCAAGCTCCTGGCCAACCTCGCCACCGCCGCCGACCGGCCGCTGTGGCGCGTGCTCGTGGCACTGTCCATCCGCCACGTCGGCCCGACGGCCGCCCGCGCGCTGGCCACCCGCTTCGGCTCGATGGAGGCGATCCGCGCGGCGGGCGAGGAGGAGCTCGCGGAGACCGACGGGGTGGGCGGGACCATCGCCGCGTCGGTCGTCGAGTGGTTCGGCGTGGACTGGCACCGCGAGATCGTGGACCGCTGGGCGGCCGCGGGCGTGACGATGGCCGACGAACGCGACGAGTCCACCCCGCGGACGCTCGAGGGCCTGACGATCGTCGCCACCGGGTCGCTCGAGGGGTTCACCCGCGACGGGATCAAGGAGGCGATCATCGCCCGCGGCGGCAAGGCCTCCGGCTCGGTGTCCAAGAAGACCGACTACGTGGTGGTGGGGGAGAACCCCGGGTCCAAGGCCGCCAAGGCCGAGGAACTGGGGCTGACGATCCTCGACGAGGCCGGGTTCGTGGACCTGCTCGAGAACGGGCCGCCGGGGGACGACGACGGCGACGCCGCCACCTCCGGGTCCTGACGGCCGGAACGGCGCCGGCCCGCGGCGCGAACGGGGTCGGTCAGGCCGAGAGTGCCAGCGCGGAC
>DUTZ01000224.1 GCA_012841845.1 Actinomycetales bacterium
GGGGAGGTCGACGCCGAGCTGCGGGCGTGGCGCGACGACCTCACCGCCGTGGGCAGCGGGATGGACCTGCGGCGCACCGGCGAGGGCTGGCGGCTCTACACCCGTCGCGAGCTGGCGCCGTACGTCGAGCGGCTCCTCACCGACGGCACCCGCTCCACCCTCACGCGCGCCGCGCTGGAGACCCTCGCGGTGATCGCCTACCGCCAGCCGGTCACCCGCTCGCGGGTCGCCGCGGTGCGCGGGGTCAACGTCGATGGCGTCATGCGGACGCTCGTGGCACGCGGGCTGGCCGTGGAATGCGGCACCGACGCCGAGACCGGGGGCATCCTGTATAGGACCACGGAGCTCTTTCTGGAAAGATTGGGCCTCGCGTCGCTCGACGAGCTCCCGGACATCGCCCCGCTGCTGCCGGATGTGGATCTGGTCGACGAGATGAGCGACGACCCCGCGGAGGACCCGCGGGTCCCCGTGGGCCGGCGCCGGAGGGACGCGCCGGCCGACACGGACCCTGACGGCCCCGAGACCGACCCCGACGACGATCCCGACGACGAAGAGATGTGACGCACCCATGACAGAATCCGCTGGCCGAGACGGCGCACCGGTCCGGCTCCAGAAGATCCTCGCGCAGGCCGGCGTGGCCTCGCGCCGGGCCTCGGAGGAGCTCATCGCCCGGGGCCGGGTCGAGGTGGACGGGAAGATCGTCCGCGAGATGGGCGTCAAGGTGGACCCGGCCACGGCCGTGATCCGCGTCGACGGCACCCGCATCGTGCTCGACGAGGACATGGTCTACCTGGCGCTCAACAAGCCGCGCGGCGTCCACACCACGATGTCCGACGACATGGGCCGCCCCTGCGTGGGCGACCTGCTCGCCGACCGGATCGACGCCGGCCAGCGGCTCTTCCACGTGGGCCGGCTCGACGCCGACACCGAGGGGCTGCTCCTGGTGACCAACGACGGCGACCTCGCCCACCGCCTCATGCACCCCTCCTACGAGGTGCGCAAGACCTACCTGGCCACGGTGACCGGCGTCGTGGGCAAGGGCGCGGGCAGGCGCCTGCGCGACGGCGTGGACCTCGAGGACGGCCCCGCCGCGGTCGACCAGTTTTCGGTGCTCGACGTGCACGACGGCCGCTCGCTGGTCAAGGTCGTGCTCCACGAGGGGCGCAAGCACATCGTGCGGCGGCTGCTCGCCGAGGTGGGCCACCCCGTCGAGGGGCTCGTGCGCACCCGGTTCGGCGGGGTCGCGCTGGGGGACCAGCGCCCCGGCACGTTCCGTAGGCTCAACCGGAAAGAGGTCTCGGACCTCTACGAGGCGGTGGGACTGTGAGCACCACGCCCGCCCCCGACGCGCGCCGGGTCGTCCGGCGCCGGATCGCCATCGACGGCCCCGCCGGCACCGGCAAGTCCACCCTCGCCCGCACGCTCGCCGACCGGCTGGGCGGGGCCTACCTCGACACCGGCGCCATGTACCGCGTGGCGACGCTGCAGGTCCTGCGCGCGGGGATCGACCCGGAGGACCCGGACGCGGTGATCGCCGCGACCGCCGACCTGCCGCTGGAGATCGGCACCGACGCCGGCGCCGAGCGCGTCCTGCTGGCGGGGGAGGACGTGAGCGAGGAGATCCGCACGGCGCGGGTCACCGGCGCCGTCTCCGCCGTCTCGGCGGTGCCCGAGGTCCGCGAGAACCTCGTCGCGCTGCAGCGGCGCCTCGCCGCGGACGGAGGCACCGTGGTGCTCGAGGGCCGCGACATCGGCACGGTGGTGCTGCCCGACGCCGAGGTCAAGGTCTACCTCACCGCCAGCCCGGAGGTCCGGGCCCGCCGCCGCACCGACCAGGACCTCGCGGCCGGGCGGGAGGCCGACTACGACGAGGTGCTCGCCGCCGTGCTCGAGCGCGACCGCAAGGACTCCTCCCGCGCGGCGAGCCCGCTGCGCCCCGCCGACGACGCCGTCGTCGTCGACACCTCCGGCCTCACCCTGGACGAGGTCCTCGACCGGCTCGTGGAGCTGGCAGAAGGGAACACACCGTGACGAGCAACGAGGGCGTCGAGCCCTTCGACGACACCGCGCCCGACGACGACGCCGTGGACGGCACCTGGGACGACGACACCGACTGGGACGCCGTCGCCGAGGAGTGGGCCGACGAGATCGGCGCCGAGGTCGACCGGGTGGAGATCCTGCCCACCGTCGCGATCGTGGGCCGTCCCAACGTGGGCAAGTCCACCCTGGTCAACCGGATCATCGGCCGCCGCGAGGCCGTGGTGGAGGACGTGCCGGGCGTGACCCGCGACCGCGTCTCCTACGAGGCGCTGTGGAACGGCCGGGCCTTCATGGTCCAGGACACCGGCGGGTGGGAGCAGGACGCCAAGGGCATGCACCGTTCCATCGCCCAGCAGGCCGAGATCGCCATGGGCACCGCCGACCTCATCGTGCTGGTGTGCGACGGCACCGTGGGGATCACCGCCGGCGACGAGGTGGTGGCCCGGACCCTCCGGCGCTCCGAGACCCCGGTGATCCTCGCCGTGAACAAGGTCGACAGCGACAAGGCCGAGCTCGAGGCCGCCGAGTTCTGGGGGCTGGGCCTGGACCAGCCCTACGCGCTCTCGGCCGCCCACGGCCGGGGCACCGGCGACCTGCTCGACGAGATCGTCGACCGGCTGCCCTCCAAGGCCCGGATGCGCGAGTCCGACGGCGCCCCGCGCCGCGTCGCGCTGGTGGGCAAACCGAACGTGGGCAAGTCGAGCCTGCTCAACAAGCTCACGGGGGAGGAGCGCTCGGTCGTCGACAACGTGGCCGGCACCACGGTCGACCCCGTGGACTCGCTCGTCGAGCTGGGCGGCAAGACGTGGCGCTTCGTCGACACCGCCGGGTTGCGCCGCAAGGTCAACCAAGCCTACGGCCACGAGTACTACGCCTCACTGCGCACCCGCGGCGCGATCGAGGCCGCCGAGGTCGTGGTGCTGCTGCTCGACGCCTCCGAGCCCATCACCGAGCAGGACCTGCGGGTGATCTCGATGGTGGCCGACGCCGGCCGGGCGCTCGTGATCGCCTTCAACAAGTGGGACCTCGTGGACGAGGACCGGCGGTACGACCTCGACAAGGAGATCGACCGCGAGCTGTCCAAGATCCTGTCCTGGGCGCACCGGGTGAACATCTCCGCCAAGACCGGGCGCGCGGTGGCCAAGCTCGTCCCCGCCATGGAGATCGCCCTCGACTCGTGGGACAAGCGCATCCCCACCGGGCCGCTCAACACGTGGATGAACGAGGTCGTGGCCGCCACCCCGCCGCCGATGCGCGGCGGTCGCCTGCCCCGGATCCGTTTCTGCACGCAGGCCACCACCCGGCCGCCGACGTTCGTCTTCTTCTCGACCGGCTTCCTCGAGGCCGGCTACCGCCGCTTCCTCGAGCGGCGCCTGCGGGAGACGTTCGGCTTCGACGGCTCCCCGGTGCGCGTCAACGTCCGCGTCAAGGAGCGCCGCCAGCGCAAGTAGGCGGCGCGCGGACCCCGATTGGTTCCGCCGTGGGCGCTGCGCTAATCTGGACCGGTCGCCGCGCGAGCCGCGCGGAGGCGGACGGGCTGTGGCGCAGTTTGGTAGCGCACTTGACTGGGGGTCAAGTGGTCGCAGGTTCAAATCCTGTCAGCCCGACAGAGGAAACCCCAGGTCAGAGAAGTTCTGGCCTGGGGTTTTCGCATGTGCGCGCACGGTGGCCCCCGCGGGCTCCGCATCCGGGCCCCGCTCGGGAAACATCTGTGATCGGTGTCACACACGGGTACGCTTGGGCGTCTGACAGGCCGGGTGGCCCCCGGCCGGATCCCGCGTGAGGAGGCCCCATGAGCGACACCCCCGACCCCGCCGTGTGGAACGACGAGTTGGACGCGGCCGTCGACCTCGCCGTCGACGCCGCCGAGGCGTTCCGCGAGCTCGACCAGGAGCAGGTGGACGCGATCGTCGAGGCCATGTCGCGCGCCGGCATCCGGGCGGCGGGCGAGCTCGCCGCGCTCGCGATCGAGGAGACCGGGTTCGGCGTCTTCGAGGACAAGGTCGTCAAGAACTACGTGGCCACCGAGTTCCTCTACGACTACCTCCGCGACAAGCGGTCCGTCGGCGTCATCGAGGAGGACGTGGAACGCAACCTCGAGCTGGTCGCGGAGCCGATCGGCGTGGTCCTGGCGATCACGCCGGTCACCAACCCCACCTCCACGGTGCTCTACAAGGCGATCGTCGCCGCCAAGACGCGCAACGCGATCGTGTTCCGGCCCTCGCCGCTGGCCATCCGCTCGTGCGAGCGCTCCGTGGAGATCCTCCGCGAGGCCGCCGAGGCGGCCGGGATGCCTCCCGGGGCGCTGCAGGTGATCCCCGACGCCGCGCACGAGGTCACCCACCACCTGTTCAGGGACGACCGGGTCGACTTCATCTGGGTGACCGGCGGGCAGAAGATCGTCTCCCTGGCCAACGCCGCCGGCAAGCCCTCGCTCGGCGTGGGCCCCGGCAACGCCCCGATCTACCTGCACCGCACCGCCGACGTGCGGGGCGCAGTGGTGGACGTCCTCATCTCCAAGACCTTCGACGCCTCCGTGATCTGCCCGGCCGAGCAGACCTGCATCATCGACGAGCCCATCTACGACGAGGTGGTGGCCGAGTTCCAGAGGATGGGCGCGCACCTGCTGTCGGAGTCGGAGGCCGGGGCGCTGGCGGAGTTCGCCTTCGGCTGCGGCGACAAGGTCAACCTCGAGGCGTTGGGCAGGCAGGCCCCCGACCTCGCCGCGCGGGCCGGCATCACCGTGGACCCGTCGGTCAAGATCCTCCTCGCCGAGCTGCCGTCCGACCTGGACGCCTTCGCCGCGCACCCGCTGGTCCAGGAGAAGCTCATGCCCGTCCTGGGTGTGGTCCGCTCGCCGGACGTCCGGCACGGCATCGACGCGGCGGTCCTGGTCACCGAACACGGGGGACTGGGCCACACCTCGGCGATCTACGCCCGCGACAAGGACGTGGTGGACGCCTACGGGCGGGCCGTGCGGACGGGCCGCATCCTCGTCAACGCCCCCACCGCCGTCGGCGCGCTCGGCGGGATCTACAACAACCTCACCCCCACCTTCTCCCTCGGCTGCGGCACGTGGGGAGGGTCCAGCACCACCGAGAACGTCAACTACATGCAGCTGCTCAACATCAAGACCGTCTCGCACCGGCGCGCCCCGTCCCAGTGGTTCCGGGTACCCGCCAACACCTTCTTCAACGCCGGCGCGCTGGAGAACCTGCGCGAGGTGCCGTGCACCAGCGTCGTGGTGGTCACCGACGCCCTCAGCGAGCAGCGCGGCGTGGTGGACGAGCTGCGCCGCCACCTGCGGGCCTCCTACATCCGCGTGTTCAGCGAGGTCGAGCCCGAGCCGGACGAGGCCACCATCCGCCGCGGCGTCGCGCTCCTCGACGAGTCCCCGCCGGACCTGCTCGTGGCGATCGGCGGCGGATCGGTGATCGACGCCGCCAAGGCGATCCGCCTGTTCTACGAGCACCCCGAGACCAGTCTCGAGGACCTCGCCCTGCCGTTCCTCGACCCGCGCAAGCGCATGGCCGAGTACCCGCAGGACCCGCACACCCTCACCCTTGTGGCCGTGCCCACCACGTCCGGCACCGGCTCCGAGGTCTCGCCGGCGGCGGTGCTCACCGTGGGGGACCGCAAGGAGACGCTCGTCGACTACTCGCTCGTGCCGGACATGGCGATCGTCGACCCGCTGCTCACGCTGTCCATGCCGCGCTCGCTCACCGTGGACACGGGCATCGACGCCCTCACGCACGCCCTCGAGGCGGCGGCGTCGATCTTCGCCTCGCCCTACACCGACGCCTTCTGCGTGCAGGCGGCGCGCCTGATCTTCGAGGCGCTCCCCAAGGCGTTCGACGACCCGGACGACCTCGACGCCCGGACCGACATGGCCAACGCCGCCACCCTGGCGGGCCTGGCGTTCTCCAACGCGTTCGTGGGGACCAACCACGCCCTCGCGCACGCCGTCGGCGCGCACTTCGGGATCGCGCACGGCCGGGTCAACGCCGTCTTCCTGCCGCACACCCTGCGGTACAACGCGAGCCTGCCCACCAAGTTCATGCCCGCCCCCGGCTACTCCGCGTACGTGGCTCCGGAGAAGTACGCCCAGCTCGGCCGGATCGTCTTCGGCGGCCGCGAGCCGGAGGAGAGCCGTCGCCGGCTCTTCCGGGGGGTCGACGACCTCCTGCGTCGTCTGGAGATGCCCCGCACCCTCGCCGAGATCGGCGTCTCCGAGGAGGAGTTCGAGGCGGCGCTGCCCGGCCTGGCGATGACCGCCTTCCAGGACCTGAGCAACCGCACCAACCCGCGGATGCCGCTCATCGGCGAGCTCACCGAGCTGCTGCGCCTGGGCTACTACGGGGAGGCGCGCGATGCCGACTGACTCGGCACAGCGGACCGTCGAGATCGCCGCGCCCCTCGACACCGTCCTCGCGACCATCCGGGACCTCGAGAGCCAGCCCGTCTGGGTCCCGGAGATCCTCGAGGCGGAGGTGCTGGAGGTGTGGGAGGACTCCGGCCTGCCCGCCACCGCCCGCTTCAGGGCCGCCGCCACCGTGGGTACGGACGCGTACGTGCTGACCTACGAGCACCGCGAGGACGGCATGGACTGGTCGATGGTCTCCGGCCGCCTGCAGAAGGGGCAGGAGGGGGAGTACCGGCTCACCGAGGCAGGGCCGGGCTCGACCACCGTCGCGTTCCGGCTCGCCATCCACCACAACCTGCCGCTGCCGGGGATGCTGCGCAGGCGCGTGATCACGGGCCTGGTCGACAACACCGTGACCGGGCTCAAGAAGCACCTCGAATCCTGACGGCGCCGGTGGACCGCAACGAGGAACGCCCCGGCCCGCGTGGGATCCGGGGGCTCGTCCGCCGGATCCGGATCCTCGACGACGAGGTGTTCCTCGCCCTCGCCGGCAGCCACCAGCCCGTGCTCGACGCGGTGATGCCCCGGCTCACCCGTGCCGCGGACCACTCGGTGCTGTGGCTGGGCACCGCCGCGTTCCTCACCGTGGGCGGCGACCGCCGCTCGGTGCACGGGGCCTGGCGCGGGGTCGCCGCGATCGGGGTGGCCAGCCTTCTGGCCAACCAGGTGGGCAAGCGGGTGTTCGGGCGGACCCGCCCGGTCATCGACCACGTGCCGCGGCGCCGGCGCCCGGCCCGGATCCCCGAGTCCACCTCGTTCCCCTCGGGGCACGCGGCCTCCGCGGCGGCGTTCGCCACCGCCGTCTCCCTGGCCCGGCCCCGCCTCGCCCCGGCCCTCGTCCCGCTCGCCCTGGCCGTCGGCTTCTCCCGCGTCTACACCGGCGTGCACCACCCGAGCGACGTGGTGGCCGGGCTGGCGCTGGGGGCGGGGGTGTCGACGGTCGGCGCCGTGGTCCGCCCCCTGGCCGCGACGCGACCCCGGCGGACGGTGTCCCGGACCCCCGTCGACCTGCCCGGCAGGCTGTACGGGGACGACGTCGTCGTCGTGGTCAACCCCGTCGCGGGAGGCGGCACGGCCGAGGCCGCCGCGCGGGCCCTCGTCGCGCGGCTGCCCCGCGTGCGCCTCGTCGTCCCGGCGCCGGGGGAGTCCGTGGCGGACGCCCTGCGTGCGGTGGCCCCGACCGGCGTCGTCGCGGTGTGCGGCGGCGACGGCACGGCCAACGCGGCCGCCGCGGTGGCGCTCGAGCTGGAGCGGCCGCTGCTCGTGGTCCCCGGGGGGACCTTCAACCACGTCGCCTCCGACCTCGGGATCGGGTCGGTGGCCGACGCCGCCGAGGCGCTGCGGTCCGGCTCCGCCGCGCGCATCGACATGGGGACGATCGAGACCGACACCGGCGCGGAGTGGGTCTTTCTCAACACGGCGAGCATCGGGGCGTACCCCGACTTCGTCCGGATCCGGCAGCGCCTGGCGAACCGTCTCGGCGGCCCCGTGGCCGCGGCGATCGCCTCGGTCCTCGTGTGGCGCGGCTCCCGGCCCGTCGCGGCGACGGTGGGCGGACGGAGCCTGCGCCTGGCGGCCCTGTTCGTGGGCAACGGGCGGTACTCGCCGGGCCGCGACCTGCCGCAGTGGCGGCACCGCCTCGACGACGGACTGCTGGACGTCCGCTACCTCGACGCCGACTCGTGGAGCGACCTGCTGGCGTCGGTCACGCGCCTCCTCACCGGGAGGATCGGGGCCTCGCAGCGGTACGTCGCGGCCCTCACCGACGGGGTGGAGGTGAGTGTCCACGCGGGGCCCGAACGGCTGACCTGCGACGGCGAGGTGCGCCCTCCCGCCGCCCACCTGCGGTTCCGGGTGCGTCCCGACGCCCTGACGGTGTACGCGTGCCCCGGCCGGCGGACCTGACCCGCCCGCTGTGACCTTCGCCGCGACCCCGGGGCGCCGCGGAACACCCGGCCGGGGCCTACCGTTGTAACCCGTGAGAGGCGACGCGCCCCGACGGCGCGGGCGAGGAGGGGCGCATGGCCATCGAGCGCACACCGCGGACGGCCCGGGACAGGCTCGTGTCCGACGTGGACCGGATGTGCCGCGGCGAGGGACCGCCGCCGGTACCCGAGCTGTCCGACCACGCCGCGCTGCTCGTGGCCTGCGGGCTCGTCGATCCGCGGATCACCTCCGTGGTGCTCGAACGCCTGCACCGGGGGCTGCCGTTCCCGACGGTCGGCGGCTTCCACCAGGTGCGCGTGATCGAGGAGCAGCGGCACGAGGCCCGCAGGGTCCTCGAGACCGGGCCGCCGACCGTGCTGCGGGTCGCCGTCCGCACCCGGCTGGCGGACCTGGACCGCAAGTACCTGCTCATGCGCGCGGGCTTCACCCGCGGCGCCGGCGTCTTCGCCTACAAGGTCAAGGAGATCCGGCTCGACCGTCGGCGCGGCGTGCACCTCGACACCGACGACCGCGGGCGGCTCTTCGACGCCCTGGCCTCCACACCGACGATGGTGCCCGTGCCCCTCGTCCCGCGCACGCTCGCCGAGCTCGGCACCGTCGCGGCCGCGCGCAGCCAGCGCGAGATGGGCCGGGTCGTGCTCCCGGGCCGGGTACAGGCGGTCGTGGACTCGCTGCCGTCGATGCCGCACATCCGGGCCGAGCGCCGACGGCTGCCGGAGATGTACACCGCCACCCTCATGGAGGTGGGCGGACTCTACGACCGCCTCGTGCGCGCCTATCGCCGCGGCGGCCGGGCCGTCGAGGAGGTGCGGCTGCAGTTCGACGCGGAGACGGAGGTGGTCGGCCTCGCCGGCGACCTGTGCCGACTCCGCGAGGCCGCGGCCCAGTCCGGGGTCGCGACCTCGGGATCCGGGTTCGTCGCGGAGACCGGACTCGGCGCCGCGATCGACGAGGTGTGGGCGGAGGTCGTCGAGCGGGCGGTCGCGTTCCGCGAGCTCGTCGAGTCCGTCGAGGGCCGCGCGGACATCGCCCGCGCCGAGGCCGAACGCCTCGACCGGATCGCCCGCGAGCAC
>DUTZ01000017.1 GCA_012841845.1 Actinomycetales bacterium
GCCGCCCGCTCGGCCGCGGGCACCGTCGACCGGCGGGCCAGCACCGCCCGGCGCACCTCGGGTTTGGTGGGTTCCATCACACCAGTGTGGCCCGGGCCGTGGGGCCACGGCGGACCGGCCCCGGGGACTATGGTGGGGGGTATGACGTCCACCACGCCTGACTCCCAGTTCCGGACCGCCGTCGTCCCGGCCGCCGGCCTCGGGACCCGGTTCCTGCCCGCCACCAAGACGGTGCCCAAGGAGCTCCTGCCGGTGGTGGACACGCCGGGGATCGAGCTCATCGCCGAGGAGGCCACGGAGGCCGGCGCCGGGCGGCTGGCGATCATCACCTCCGAGCGCAAGGTCGGTGTGATGGCGCACTTCTCCGAGGACACGGTCCTCGAGGGGACGCTGGAGGACCGCGGCAAGGACGTCCTGCTCCACAAGGTGCAGCGCGCGCCCGGCCTCATCGAGGTCGAGGACGTCCGCCAGGACGAGCCGCTGGGCCTGGGTCACGCGGTGGCGCAGGTCGAGTCGGTCCTCGGGGCGGAGGAGAAGGCCGTCGCCGTCCTCCTCCCGGACGACCTCGTCCTGCCCTTCGGGATCCTCGGCCGCATGTCCGCCGTCCGCGCCGAGCGGGGCGGCAGCGTCCTGTGCGCCTTCGAGGTGGACCCGGAGGACGTGTCCTCCTACGGCGTGTTCGAGGTGGAGGACACCGACGACCCGGACGTCAAGAAGGTCGTGGGCATGGTGGAGAAGCCGGCCCCCGAGGACGCGCCGTCCCACCTCGCCGCCGCCGGCCGCTACGTCCTCGACCGTGCGATCTTCGACGCGCTGCGCCGCATCGAGCCCGGCGCGGGCGGCGAGCTGCAGCTCACCGACGCCATCGACCTGCTCATCGACGAGGGGCACCCCGTCCACGTGGTGGTGCACCACGGCACGCGGCACGACCTCGGCAACCCGGGCGGCTACATCAAGGCGTGCGTGGACTTCGCGCTGGACAACCCGGCGTACGCGGACGAGCTGCGCGGGTGGCTGTCCGACCGGCTCGGGTCCTGACACGGACCCGGGTCCTGACACCCGGCCGCGCCGCCGCGGTCCGCGCCCGTCCGGCCGCTACCCTCGTCACCTAGGGTCCGCCGGTCGGACCGATCGGCTCGGGCGGCGTACGTGGAAGTCGCGGGAAGGGGGCGCCGGATGCGCACCGTCGAGGAACAACTCGCCCTGGTGACCGCGGCCGCGGTCGCGCCGCGGCCCGTGCGGGTGGCCATCTCCGAGGCCCAGGGCCTGCTCTGCGCCGAGGAGGTCGTGGCCGAGCGCCCGCTGCCGTCCTTCGACCAGGCCGCGATCGACGGCTACGCCGTGCGGGCCGTTGACGTCCGGGGGGGCGGAGAGGGTGACGACGACGAGGGGCCCGCCGCCCCGACCGCGCTCCCGGTGGTCGGTCAGATCACCGCCGGCTCCCGCCAGGCCACCCGCCTCCAGCCCGGCCAGTGCGTCCGCGTCGACACCGGCGCGCCCCTGCCCACGCTCGCCGACGCGGTGCTCCCGGTGGGCTGGGCGACCGTGGGCGGCCAGCGCATCACCCCGACCCGCGAGGTCCGCACCGGCGACTACGTGCGGCGGGTCGGCGACGACGTCCAGCCCGGCGACGTGGCCGTGCGCGCCGGCAGCATCATCGGCCCCGCGCAGGTGGGGCTGCTCGCCTCGGTGGGGCGGGCCAAGGTGCTCGTGCACCCCAAGCCGCGCATGTCGATCATCTCGGTGGGCGACGAGCTCGTGGACCTGGACGGCCACCCCGACACCGGCCAGGTCTACGACGTCAACTCGTACGCCCTCACCGCCGCCGGCCGCGACGCGGGCGCCGACGTGCACCGCGTGGGCATCGCCAGCACCGAGCCGTCGCGCCTGCGCGAGGTGCTCGAGGGCCAGCTCGTCCGCAGCGAGATCGTGGTGGTCTCCGGCGCCGCCGGCGGCGAGGCCACCACCCGCATCCGCGAGGTCATGGAGGAGCTCGGCCGGATCGAGGTGGGCCGCGTGGCCATGCACCCCGGCTCGGTCCAGGGCTTCGGCCGCCTCGGCCGCGACGAGGTCCCCACCTTCCTGCTGCCGTCCAACCCGGTGAGCGCGCTCGTGGTGTTCGAGATCATGGTGCGCCCGCTCATCCGGATCGCCCTGGGCAAGCGCCAGCCCATGCGCCGCACCGTCCGCGCCCGCACGGTCGCGCCGATCTCCTCGGTCGACGGCCGCCGCGGCTACCTGCGCGGACAGCTCATGCGGGACTCGGACACCGGCGAGTACCTGGTCCGCGCCCTCGGGGGCGCGCAGGGCTCGTCCACGCATCTGCTCGCCTCGCTCGCGGAGGCGAACTGCCTCGTCGTCGTCGACCCGGACGTCACCTCCATCCGGGCCGGCGACGAGGTCGAGGTGATGTTCCTCGCCCAGCGCGGCTGACGGCGATGTGGGACCTCCTCGACCCCGACCCCGGCGGGCGGCCGGGCTGGCCGCTCCACGCCGGCCCGCTGCGGGTCCGCGCCGGGGTCGTCACCCTCCGCCCGGTGCGGCGCCGCGACGGCCGCACGTGGTCCGCGATGCGGATGGCGGACCGGTCCCACCTCGAGCCCTGGGAGCCGACGACGGAGGGCAGCTGGCGGCGCACCAACTCCCGCGCCGCCTGGGCGGCGGTCCACGGCTCGCACCGCCGGGCGATCCGCGCCGGGGTGTCGCTGCCCGCGGTGATCGAGCTCGACGGCGAGTACTGCGGCCAGCTCACCCTCGGGGGGATCTCCCGCGGGCCGCTGTGCTCGGGGTGGATCGGCTACTGGGTCGGCAGCCGCTTCACCGGCGGCGGCGTGGCCACCGCCGCCGTCGCGCTCGGCCTGGACCACGCCCTGGGGCCGGTCCGGCTGCACCGCGTGGACGCCACGGTGCGGCCCGAGAACGCGGCGAGCCGGGTGGTGCTCGACCGCTGCGGGTTCCGCGAGGAGGGGCTCCTGCGCCGCTACCTCCACGTGGACGGCGCGTGGCGCGACCACCTGCTCGTGGCGCGCACCCGCGAGGAGCACGGCCGGGGGGCCGTGGCCGCCCTCGTGGCCTCGGGGTTCGCCGAGCGCGTCTGAAGAGTTCCTGAGCCTTTCGACCTGCGGCGCGCCGCCACGGGGCGGGGGAGGGCCGCCGTTACGGTTGGGGCCTGACCGGGACGGTTCCGAGGCGCCCGGAGATGCTCGAGGAGGCCTGATCGATGTCGAGCTCGCTGCTGATCATCCTGCTGGTGGTGGTCTGGCTGTTCGTCCTCGCGCCCATGCTCATCCGGTCGCGCAACCCCATCCGGCGGACGGGCGACGCGCTCGCCGAGACCCGGACCCTGTACGCGGGCGGGTCGGGCCGCCTGGTGCCGGCCCGCGGCCGGGCCGCGGCCGACCCGGTCCAGGCCGAGTCCGACGAGGCGCTCTTCGGGCTGCCCTCCGGTGACGGCGCCACCGACGCCGAGCTGCTCGACACGGAGACCTGGGCCGACCAGCTCGAGCGGACCCTGCGCCGCGAGGCGGCCGGCCGGCGCGGC
>DUTZ01000225.1 GCA_012841845.1 Actinomycetales bacterium
CCTCGCGCGCGATGCCGGCGAGCGGGGCGCGCAGGTTGCGCACGACGTCCACGGCCAGCGCCTTGAGCGGCGAGACGTAGAGGACGCGGGTGCCCGCGGGGCGGTCGGCCGGGCGCTCGGGCGGGTCGCCGGCGGTGACCAGCCGGTCGAGGGAGGCCAGGAACGCCGACAGGGTCTTGCCGGAGCCGGTGGGCGCCACGACCAGCGTGTGCGCGCCGGTCGCCAGCGCCTCCCAGGCCCCCACCTGGGCGGCGGTGGGGGCGCCGAACGCCCCGCGGAACCACGCGGCAGTGGCCGGGTGGAACCGTTCGAGCGCCTCGGACATGAACTCATCATGACGCACCGATACGACACGGGTCCGGCCGCCGCCGGACCTCCGTAGAGTGAGGGCATGCGCGATCTCGACGACCAGGAACTGGCGTATTTCCTCGCCACCGGCATCGGTGACATCGTCAAGGGCACCCGTGCCGGCGGCCTGCTCCGCGGTCGCTCGCTCGCGCGGGTGGCCACCGAGGTGGCCCAGTCGTGGACGGACGAGGTGCTCTCGGTCCACCGCCCGGACGACGGCGTCCTGTCCGAGGACGCCTCCGACGACCTGTCCCGCCTGGACAAGCAGCGGGTGTGGATCATCGACGTCATCGACGGCACCAAGGAGTTCTCCACGGGACGGGCCGACTGGTCGGTACACGTGGCCCTCGTCGTCGACGGCGTCCCCGGCGTGGCCGCGGTGGGCCTGCCCGACTCCACGCGGGTCTTCCGCTCCGACCAGGTGACCTACGTCGACGGCCCGCTCGCCGGCACGATGGTCGTGAGCCGCAACAACCCGCCCGAGGTGGCCGAGCGGGTCGCGCGCGCCACCGGGATGGCCGTCAAGCCGATGGGCTCGGCCGGCGCCAAGATGCTCTCGGTGCTGCTCGGCGACGCCGACGCGTACGTCCACGCCGGGGGCCAGAACGAGTGGGACCAGGCCGCCCCGGTGGCCGTCGCGCTCGCCGCCGGGTTGCACGCCTCGCGGCTCGACGGCGGCGAGAAGGTCTTCAACCAGGAGGACACCTACGCCCCGGACATCCTCATCTGCCGGCCCGAGCTCGCCGAGGAGATCATCGCCGCGGCGCGCGGCTGACGCCGGCCCGCCCGCGCCGGGCCACTAGACTCGCGCGCATGACCGTCCCCACCCCCTACGAGGACCTGCTCCGCCACGTGCTCGAGCACGGCACGCCCAAGTCCGACCGCACGGGGACCGGCACGCGCAGCGTCTTCGGCCACCAGCTCCGCTACGACCTGGCCGCCGGCTTCCCGCTGGTCACCACCAAGCGCGTCCACTTCAAGTCCGTCGCCTACGAGCTGTTGTGGTTCCTGCGCGGCGACTCCAACGTGCGCTGGCTCCAGGAGAACGGCGTGACCATCTGGGACGAGTGGGCCGACGCCCGGGGCGAGCTCGGCCCCGTCTACGGCGTGCAGTGGCGCTCGTGGCCCACCCCGGACGGCCGGCACCTCGACCAGATCTCGGCCTCGCTCGACCTGCTCCGCTCGGACCCGGACTCGCGCCGCAACATCGTCTCGGCGTGGAACGTGGCCGACCTGCCCGGGATGGCGCTGCCGCCGTGCCACCTGCTGTTCCAGTTCTACGTGGCCGACGGCAGGCTGAGCTGCCAGCTCTACCAGCGCAGCGCCGACCTCTTCCTGGGCGTGCCGTTCAACATCGCCTCGTACTCGCTGCTCACGCACATGATGGCCCAGCAGGTGGGGCTCGAGGTGGGCGAGTTCATCTGGACCGGCGGCGACTGCCACATCTACGACAACCACACCGACCAGGTCCGCACCCAGCTGTCCCGCGACCCGTACCCCTACCCCGAGCTGCGCCTGCGCCGCGCCGACTCGCTCTTCGACTACCGCTTCGAGGACATGGAGATCGTGGGCTACGAACACCACCCGGGCATCAAGGCCCCGGTCGCGGTCTGACGGGGCGCGGTCCGATGGTGCGGATGGTGTGGGCCCAGGCCCGCGACGGCGTGATCGGCGACGGTGCGGCCATGCCGTGGCACCTGCCCGCCGACCTCGCCCACTTCAAGCAGGCCACCCTCGGCCGGCCCGTGGTGATGGGGCGCGCGACGTGGGAGTCGCTCCCCGACCGCTTCCGGCCGCTGCCCGGGCGGCGCAACATCGTGTGCACGCGCGACCCCGACTGGGCGGCCGACGGCGCCGAGCGCGCCGGCTCGCTCGAGGAGGCGCTCGCCGCGGCGGGCCCGGACGTCGCGGTGATCGGCGGCGGGCAGATCTACGCCGCCGCGCTGCCGCTGGCGCAGGAGTGCGTGGTCACCGAGATCGACGCCGACGCCGCCGGCGACGTCCGCGCGCCCGAACTCGGGCCGGAGTGGCAGCGGGTCGAGGTCGGCACGTGGGTCACCGACCCGCGCAGCCGGGTGGAGGGGTACGACGGCGAGGTCCGGCACCGGCATTCCGTGTGGCGACGGCGCACCTCGCCGTCACAGCCCCTCCGGGCACCCCGGGCCGGCCGCGCGCCGGCGTGACCGCGCCGGTCAGAACCACTTCCAGGCCTTGGGGATCTTCTCCCCCGCCGCGAGCACCTTGATCTTGGCCCCGGCCATGAACCCGTTGATCTCCATGTCCAGCCGCGGCCCGCCGGAGACCTCGTACCGGCCCTCGTCCACCTTGAGCTCGGACATCGTGCGATTGCCGGTGACCGCGACGGTGACCCCGGGCGGCACGAGGATCTTGGCGTTGGCGCACCACAGGTCCAGCTGCAGGCGGGTGCGCTGCCGGTCGACGACCGCCTCGCGCAGGTCGAGGTAGATCTCGCCGAACCAGCTGGTGAGCCGCTGGTCGTCGGGCAGCTCCCAGCGACCCTCACGCTTGATCGTGTCGAAGACGGAGGTGCGCTTGGCGCTCTCGTCGACCGTGATCGCCGACCCGGTGCGGGCGGCCGGCGGGGCGGTGCGCCCCTGCTCGGCGAGGGGCGCCGCGGGCAGGCCGCTCAGCGCCACCTCGAGCTCGGCGGGACAGGTCGCCGCCCAGATCTTCTCCGCGCGCTCGGAGAACTCGGACAGCGTCAACTCGCCCCGGCCCACCATCGCCTCGAGGCGGCGCTGGGCGAGGACGCGGGGGTCCTGCTCGTGCGGGTCGTGTCCGTGCTCACCGGGCTGCATGCCCACGAGCGTAGCGGCACTCAGCGAGTGAGTTCGCGCATCATCTGCCGCATCTGGGCCGACAGGTCGTCGGCGAGGTTCTGCAGGCCGCCGGAGATCACCTGCGCGAGCAGGCCCGGGTTCTGCGCCTCGATGATGCAGCCGCCGCCCGACTCGCGGACCACGACGTTGCACGGCAGCAGCAGCGCGACGTCCTTGCTGATCCCGAACGCCTGGGCCGCGAAGCCCGGGTTGCAGGCACCCAGGATGAGGACGCGCTCGATGTCGACGTCGGCCTTCTGCTTGAGCGTGGCCGTGAGGTCGATCTCGTGGAGGATGCCGAAGCCGCGGTCCGCGAGCGCCTTCCGGGTGGCCTCCACCGCCTCGTCGAAGTCCATCTCGGTGAACGTTCCGATCCCGACGTCCATGACGTACGACCTCCACATCTGCTCGGCTGTGCCCTACGGGTACCCCGCCAGTGTCCCATGTCGGGCGCCGGCGGGGTGGCGGGTCAGGCCAGGGAGAGGAAGAGCTTCTCCAGCTCCTCGACGGTCATGCCGTCGTCGTCCGGCTCGCCCTCGCGGACCATGCACTCCTGGATGTTGGCGCTGATGATCTTGAATCCGGCCCGGTCGAGCGCCTTGGACACGGCGGCCAGCTGCGTGACGATGTCCTTGCAGTGGCGCTCCTGCTCCACCATGTCGATCACGGCGTTGAGCTGCCCGCGGGCGCGGCGCAACCTGTTGAGAACCTGCTGCCGAGCGTCGATGTCACCCACCGCACACCTCCTGATCACGGGCCCGTCGGCCCACCGTTTTCGCCCAGTGTACCGCTGGGGGTATCAAGTTGTCGCATCAGCGACGGCAAGGGCCCCGCGTCCGGACGGGGAGTCCGGGCGCGGGGCCCTGCCGGCGGACGGGACGCCGGTCAGTCCTCGTGCACGAGGATGGCGCGGACCAGGCCCTCCCCGCCGGACTCCATGAGCTCGTAGCCCTCGTTCACGGTGTCGAGCGTGAAACGGTGGGTGATGAGCTCGTCGAGCTTGAGGTGCTTCTCGTCCCACAGGCGCAGGATGTTGGGGATGTCGTAGAAGGCGTTGGCCGAGCCGAAGAGCGAGCCCTTGATGACCTTCTCGTACTGCGAGACGAACAGGCCCGTGAGGTTGATCGACTGGTTGTCGAGCCCACCCATCGAGGTGAGCACCACGACGCCGCGCTTGCCGACCATGTCCACCGCGTCGGCGGTGACCTTGGCGTCGGCCACGCCGATCGTGATGATGGCCTTCTCCGCCATGAGGCCCCAGGTCAGGCCCGGCAGCTCGGCCTTGGCCTGGTCCACGTCGGTGTAGAAGTGGGTGGCGCCGAACTCCCTGGCCTTGGCCTCCTTGGTGGCGTCGGTGTCGATCGCGATGACGAACCGCGCGCCGGCGTGGCGGGCGCCCTGGACGGCGTTGATGCCGATGCCGCCGATGCCGAAGACCACGACCGTGTCGCCGGGCCTGACCTCGGCGCTGTAGACCGAGGATCCCCAGCCGGTGGTGACGCCGCAGCCCACGAGCGCGGCCACCTCGAAGGGGATCCAGTCCTGGATCTTGACCACCGAGTTCATGTTGGCCACGGTGTACTGCGAGAACGTGCCGAGGGTGCACATCGCGCCCGCGGTCTCCCCGCTGGCCAGAGCAAAGGGGTAGCGGCCGTCGGCCATCTCGCCGATCGTGCCGTTGAGGCCGCCGTCGCAGAGGTTGGACATGCCGCGCGAGCAGGCCGGGCAGTGGCCGCAGGCGGGGATGAACGAGCCCACCACGTGGTCTCCGGGCTGGACGTGGGTCACGCCCTCGCCCACCGCCTCCACGACGCCGGCGCCCTCGTGGCCGCCGACGATCGGCAGCCGGCCCGGCAGGTCGCCACTGGTGATGTGCAGGTCGGAGTGGCACAGGCCGGCGACCTTCCACTTGACCAGCACCTCGCCGTGGTTGGGCCCGTCGAGCTCGGCCTCGACGATCTCGAACGGCTTGCCCAGCTCGCGGGCGATGGCGGCCTTGGTCTTCATACGACTCCCTCCGGGGTGCGCCGGGCGTGGGGCCGCCCGGCACTGGAACGTGTTCTCATCACGATATCCGCATTGTTGCATGGAGATGACCCGGACCGGGAACGTGTTCTAGTTTCGACGCGAGGAGGCGCGGGAATCCGCCCGTTCCCCCAGGACACACCAAGGAGCGTCCGATGAGCGTCAGGAACGAGAGCGGCCGCGTGGCCGGCAAGGTCGCCTTCATCACCGGAGCGGGCCAGGGGCAGGGCCGCACCCACGCGCTGGCCCTGGCCGCCGAGGGCGCGCGGATCGTCGGGTGCGACCTCGACACCCCCTACCCCGACTGCGTGAACTACGCGCCGGCGAACGCCGAGCTGCTCGCGGAGACCAGGCAGCTCGTCGAGGAGGCCGGCGGCGAGATGGTGACGGCCGTCGCCGACGTCCGCCGGCTCGACGAGCTCCGCGCCGCCGTCGCCGTGGGCCTCGAGGCGTTCGGGCGGATCGACGTGGTGTGCGCCAACGCGGGGCTGGCCACCTTCCCGTCGTCGCCCTTCGACGTCTCCGAGGAGGAGTACGACGTCGTCATGGACACCAACGCCAAGGGCTGCTGGAACACGGTCCTCGCCACGGCGCCGCACATGATCGGGGCCCGCCGGCCGGGCTCGATCATCATGACGAGCTCGGCCGCGGGCCTGCGTGGCCACGTCCCCTACGCGCACTACGTGGCCGCCAAGCACGCGGTGGTGGGGCTCATGCGCTCGTTCTCCAACGAGCTGGCGCGCCACGGCATCCGCGTCAACACCGTCCACCCCACCGGCGTGGCCTCGCCCGGCATGGGGTCGGACCCGAACATCTTCCCGCTGTTCGAGTCCCGCCCGGACTTCCTCCAGTCCGTCACCAACACGATGCCGGACCTGGACTCCAGCTTCGCCGACAACCCCGACACCGCGGACTTCCAGTGGGTGCCGGCCCTCGCCCCGGAGGAGATCTCCCGCGCGGTCGTCTTCCTGGCCTCCGACGAGTCCCGCTACATCACCGGCCAGACCCTCGCCGTGGACGCGGGGTGCACCACCAAGGCGTGAGCCGCCGCCGGGCGGCGGGGGC
>DUTZ01000226.1 GCA_012841845.1 Actinomycetales bacterium
GGTCAGCGCGCGCGACGGCGGAGCGCAGGCGGAGCCCGGGTCCGGCGCGACCGCGGCGCTGGTGCCGGCGATGACGGTGATCGGCTCCGCCCGCGGGGGAGCGGCCCGAGGAGGGTGAGGGCGCGCCACGGACCGGGACTGAGCCCTGCCAGGAACCGCTCAGGAAGGCCCGTCTAGCCTGGGAGAAACCGGCGCCGCGACCGTCCGGAGCGCCGCGAACCCCGATGGACCCGATGCCAGAGCACACTCCCGCCACCGCGCAGAAGCCCGCCACCGCACCACGGTCGGCGCAGCAGCCCCGCCGCACGGGCGCCGTCACCTCCTTCCTCCGGAACGCGTGGCGGACCCTCACCGCGATGCGTACGGCGCTCATCCTGCTGTTCCTGCTGGCGATCGCGGCGGTCCCGGGGGCGCTCCTGCCGCAGCGCAGCCTCAACGAGGGCCGGACCCTCGAGTACATCGAGGACCACGGCACGCTCGGCGAGATCTACGACCGGCTGCAGCTGTTCGACGTGTTCTCCAGCTGGTGGTTCACCGCCATCTACGTGCTGCTGTTCATCTCGCTCGTCGGATGCCTCACGCCGCGCACGATCGAACTGGTCAAGCAGCTGCGCACGCCGCCACCGCTCGCGCCCCGCAACCTGTCGCGCCTGCCGCACCACGCCGCGTACCGCACCACCGCCACCCCCGGGGCGGCGGCGGACGAGGTGCAGCGCAGGCTCAAGGGCTGGAAGGTCCGGCGCAGCGACGGCGACGGCCGGGTCGCCGGTGCCGTGGAGCTCTCCTCCGAGCGCGGCTACCTGCGCGAGGTCGGCAACATCGTCTTCCACTTCGGGCTGCTCGCACTGCTCGTCATGTTCGCCGCCGGCAAATTCGTGTACGCCGAGGGCATGCGGGTGATCATCGCCAACGACGAGTCGCCGGCCTTCTGCAACACCACGCCGAGCGCCTACGACGCGTTCCGGGCCGGGCTCCTCGTGGACGGGACTGACCTGAGCCAGTTCTGCATCAAGGTCGAGGACTTCACCGCCGACTACCTGCCCAACGGCCAAGCCGAGATGTTCACCTCCAACGTGCGCTACAGCGAGGAGGTCACCACCACCGACCCGGACACGTGGGAGCCGTACCGCCTGCAGGTCAACCACCCGCTGCGGATCGACGGCACCCGTGTCTACCTGCAGGGCCACGGCTACGCGCCGCGGTTCACGGTGACCTTCCCCAACGGGGAGACGCGCACGGACACGCAGCAGTGGCAGCCCAACGAGCTCGAGACGTTCCTGTCCTCCGGCATCATGCGCTTCGACCCGCCGGCCGGCATGTATCCCGACCTCGCGGAGCGCCGCGAGCAGCAGATCGCCGTCCAGGGCCTGTTCGCGCCCACCGCCCACTTCGACGGCACCATCCTCAGCTCCCGCTACCCGGCGATGCAGGACCCGGCGGTCGCGATCGACGTCTACCAGGGCGACGCCGGGCTCGACACCGGCCGCCCGCAGTCGATCTTCTCCCTCGACTCGGACCTCATCGAGTCCGGGGCGCTGGAGAAGCGGGCGCGCGTCAACCTCAAGCCGGGCGAGTCCACCACGCTGCCGGACGGCACGGAGGTCCGCTTCGACGGCGCCGACGAGTTCGTCAACCTCCAGATCTCCGACGACCCCACGCAGCTCTGGGTGGGTGTGGCGTCGGTGGCCATGATGGCGGGGCTGGTGCTCTCGCTCATGATCCCGCGGCGCCGGATCTGGGCCCGGGTGACGAGTGACGACGACGGGGTCACCCGCGTCGACCTGGGCGGGCTCGCCCGGACGGACCGGTCCGGCTGGGGCCGGGAGTTCGACGAGCTCCGCGACGCGCTCGTGGCGTCGGCCGTCAGCGCCTCCGGCGGGGGAGCCGCCGCCCCCGTGTTGCCCGGAGACGCGGCGAAGGACGACAATTCAGCCAAGGGCGATCCGGCACGCCGTGCCGACGTCGATGCACCTCGGAAGGACGACACCCGGTGATCAACCAGATCGTGGCGCAGGGGATGGGCCTGCCCGTCGACGACACCCTGGCCGACTTCAGCGACATGGCCTACAAGACCGGGTTCGGTCTGTACGTGTTGGCGCTGATCGCCTCGGTGATCTACTACGCCGGATACCGGGTGGCCAAGACGTCGCAGCGCGAGCTCGCCGGCGCCGGGGGGCCCGGCCTCACCGAGTCCACCTCGATCACGGACACCGGCGACGAGGACACCATGTCGACCCGCGGTGCCCGCTGGGCGCGGCTGACCCTGCTGTTCGTGGGCCTCGGCCTGGTGTTCCACGTGGCGTCGCTGGTGCTGCGCGCGCTGGCGGTCGGCCGCTTCCCGTGGGGCAACATGTACGAGTTCATCTCGGTGACGTGCGCCCTGGCGGTGGCGGCGGCGCTGGCGTTCCTCCGCAAGCCGGCCCTGCAGGTGGCGTGGCCGTACGTGCTGGTCCCGGTCCTGGCCCTGCTGTTCTTCGGCGGCACCAAGCTGTACGCGGAGGCCGCGCCGGTCGTTCCGGCCCTGCAGTCGTTCTGGTTCCCGATCCACGTGTCGATCATCTCGCTGGGGTCGGGCATCTTCCTGGTCTCCGGCGTGGCCTCGGTGCTCTACCTGCTGCGGGTGTGGCAGCCGCAGGGCACCGAGCGCGGCTGGGCCGCCGGCATCGCCCGGCCGCTCCCGCACGCGGACACCCTGGACCGACTCTCGTACCGTTCGGCCGTCATCGCGTTCCCGATCTTCAGCATGGGCATCATCCTCGGCGCCGTCTGGGCCGAGACCGCGTGGGGCCGCTTCTGGGGCTGGGACCCCAAGGAGACGGTCTCCTTTATCTCCTGGGTCCTCTACGCGGTGTTCCTCCACGCCCGCGCGACCAGCGGCTGGGGCCCCAAGAAGGCGGCGTGGTTCAACATCGCCGGCTTCCTGGTGCTCATCTTCAACCTGTTCTTCATCAACATCGTCGTCTCCGGCCTGCACTCCTACGCCGGCGTGTAGGAGCCCCGCCGGCGGCAGCTGCTCCCACCGGTGGTGGCATCTGCTCCGGCCGCTGCCGCCTCCGGTGGCATCTGCTCCGGCCGCTGCCGCCGCGCGGGAGGCCCGCCCCTGTTCGCGCTCATCCGCTCCGGCGCGAGCCGGTGCGTCTGTACGCGAAGGGGTGCGGCCCTCGCCCTCACGCGTGGGTTCGGGCCCGATCCTCGTCGGTGCGCTGCTCGTGACCGGTGCCCTGCTCACGATCGGCGCCGTGCTCACGATCGGTGCCCTGCTCGTGACCAGGTGCTGCCTCCTCGGCGGGCGGCGCCGCCTGCGCGTCATCGCGAGCGGCCCTGGTGCGGCGCCAGGCGCGGGTGCCCAGGACGAGCGTGAGCACCACGATGGCGATCTGCAGCAGGGTGATCACCGTCCGGTCGATCTCCATGGACTGCGACATGCGCAGGAGGTTGAGAAAGACGAGCAGACCGCCGACGAACGTCCCCAGGACGACGGCGTTGACCCGGGAGACCAGCCAGGCGGCGAACGGGGCCGCGATCACGCCGCCGGCCAGGAGGCCGAGCACGATGACGCCCATCTCCCGCAGTTGGTCGCCCATGCCGAAGAGGAAGCCGATCGAGGCGGCGAGCGAGACGAGGAACTCCGATGCCGACACCGAGCCGATGACGCGACGCGGGGTGGTCTTGCCGGCGGTCATCAAGGTGGTGACGGTCAGCGGCCCCCAGCCGCCGCCACCGGTCGCGGAGAGAAAGCCGCCAAAGGTCCCGACGGGCGCGAGGAAGCCGGCCGAGTGCTGTCGCTCCTCGCGCACGTTGAGCACCGGTGGGGTGCCCAGGCCCAGCCCGAATCGCAGGAGCAGGTAGAAGCCGAGGGCGACCAGGATCGTGGTCATGAGCGGCTGCGCGGCTTCCGTCGAGATGTTCGACAGCAGGGTGGCGCCGACGAACGCCCCCACCATGCCCGGGAGGCCGAGCTTGGCGACGGTCTTGACGTCGACGTTGCCGAACTTCCAATGGCTGGCCCCGGAAGCGAGGGTCGTGCCGACCTGCGCCAGGTTGACCGCGAAGCTCGCCTGCGCCGCCGTGGCGCCGGCGAGCAGCGCCATGGTCGTCGCCGTGATCCCGTAGGCCATGCCCAGGGACCCGTCGACGAGCTGGGCGCCGAAGCCGACCAGGAGGAAAACGATCAACGTGCGCATGGGGTGGGTCTCCGTCCTCGCGTAGACAGGTCTGTCTGTCTACCGTACGAGGTCGGACCACCGATGTGACAACCGCCCTGGTGGGGAGCCCGGGATAGGGGGCCGGGCGAGGGAATGTGCTCGGGCTAGGAGGCCTTCTTCTGTGCCGGCTTCTTCTTGGCGGAGCCGGACTTCTTGGCCGCCGACTTCTTCGACGCCGACTTCTTGGCGGCGGGCTTCTTCTCGGCCTGCGTCTTCTTGGCGGACTTCTTGGCCGCCGGCTTCTTCTTCGGAGCGGACTTCTTCTCGGAGGAGGACTCGTCGGCCGAACCCCCGCGATCGCTCACCGAGGCGCGGAGCGCCGCCAGCAGGTCGCCGACCTCGTCGTCGTCATCCTCGTCGTCGTCGGTCGAGGAGGGCAGGTCGTGGACGTCGCCGCCCTCCGCCTTGGCCTCGACCAGCTCGGCGAGCTGCTCCTGGTAGGTGTCGGAGTAGGCGTCGGGGTCGAAGTCGCCGGTCATGGTGTCCACCAGCGAGGACGCCATCTTGCGTTCCTGCGGCCGGACCTTGGCGTCCTTGTCCAGCGACGGGAACTGGGCGCCGCGGATCTCGTCGGGCCACAGGAGCGTCTGCAGCAGGATCACCTCCTCGTACACCCGTAGCGCGGCGAGCTTGGTGCGCCCACGCAGGGTGAAGGTGGCGATCGCCAACAGGTCGGAGTCGGCCAGCGCGCAGCGCAGCAGCACGTAGGCCTTGGTGTTCTTGGACGCCGGCTCGAGGTAGTAGGCACGGTCGAACTGCACCGGATCGATCTGGTCGGCGGGGACGAACTGCGTGACGTCGATCTGGTGGTCCTG
This sequence comes from Actinomycetales bacterium, assembly GCA_012841845.1. Lineage (GTDB taxonomy): Bacteria > Actinomycetota > Actinomycetes > Mycobacteriales > Mycobacteriaceae > Dietzia. The sequence goes on from DUTZ01000226.1 coordinate 5,021, forward strand.
CTCCACGGGCAGCTCGGCCAGCTCGTCGCGGGTGAGGATCACGGTCTCGCCGTCCTCGGACTCGTACGCGGTGCCGATGTCGGCGTAGTCGATCTCCTTGTCCGTGCCCTCCCGCACGCGCTTGTAGCGGATCCGGGTGCCGTCCTCCGGATCCACCATGTGCCCGCTCAGCGAGTGGCTCTCCGTGGCCGAGTACACCTTGACGGGCACCGCCACGAGGCCGAACGAGACGTCTCCGGTCCAGATCGCACGCATGGGGCCAGTGTGGTCGGGCGCGGGGGCGGCCGCCACCGGCGGCGAACAGCCCCGCCACCGGCGACAGACGGTCCCGCCACCCGCGACAGACAGCCCCGCCGCCGGCGCGAC